>NZ_JAVERO010000169.1:0-3684 GCF_034007085.1 Castellaniella sp.
GTCCGTGACCCAGGCGGCCGTCGCCGCCTACGAGTCCGGCCTCGATGTTTTTCATCCGGTCGCCGCGCGCCGAGGCATGGTGGTGTCTGAACAGGCGCTGGCCAGCCAGGCGGGCCTGGAGATACTGCAGGCCGGTGGCAATGCCATGGATGCCGCAGTGGCAGTCGGCTTTGCCCTGGCGGTGGCGCTGCCCAATGCGGGCAACCTGGGCGGTGGCGGATTCATGATCGTACATGAGGCGCGCAGCGGCCGGGATTACGCGCTGGATTTCCGCGAGACCGCGCCGCTGGGGGCTGCGCGCGACATGTACCTGGATGCGAACGGTCAGGTGGTGGATGGCCGCTCGCTGCATACCCATCAAGCCGTGGGCGTGCCCGGTACGGTCGCCGGCCTGACGCATGCGCTGGCCCGCTGGGGCTCGCTGCCCCTGACGCAGGTCATGGCGCCCGCCATCCGTCTGGCGCAACAGGGCTATCCGGTCAGTCCGACCCTGGCCGATGCCTTGGCGCGCAATGCCGCACCCATGGGCCAGTGGCCGGCGACACGCGCGATCTTCTGGCGCACAGGGCGCCCGCTGCAGGCGGGCGAACGGTTGATCCAGCACGACCTGGCGCATTCCCTGCGCCTGATCGCGCAGCAGGGCGCCGATGCATTCTATCGGGGGTCGATCGGGGCGCGTATCGCCGCCGAGATGGCGCGCCACGGCGGGCTGATCACGATGCGTGATCTGGCAGGCTACCGGGCTGTCGAGCGTCCGCCCATCATCGGCGACTATCGCGGCCACCGCATCGTGACCATGCCGCCGCCCAGCTCCGGCGGCATCCATCTGGTGCAGATCCTGAACATGATGGAAGCCTGGCCCGTTGCAGAATGGGGCGCGGGCAGCGCGCAGACCCTCCACCACATGGCCGAGGCCATGAAGCTGGCCTACGCCGACCGTGCCCAGTACCTGGGAGACACGGATTTTGTGCCGGTGCCGGTGACCGGCCTGGTTTCCAAGGCCTATGCCCGGGGCCTGGCCGCCGGCATTGCGCCGGACCACGCCCGACCCGCAGCCGATATCGGCTCGGGCAAGCCGCAGCCTTATGAAAGCAGCCAGACCACGCATTTTTCCGTGGCGGACGCGGCGGGCAATGCGGTGGCCGTCACCTATACGCTGAACACGAACTTCGGCAGCGGCATCGTGGCCGAGGGTACCGGCATCCTGCTGAACAACGAGATGGACGATTTTTCCGCCAAACCGGGGGTAGCCAATGTCTACGGTCTGACCGGTGGCGAGGCCAACGCCATCCAGCCCGGCAAACGGCCGCTGTCGTCCATGACGCCCACGATCGTGTTGCGCGCTGGCCGCCCCTGGCTGGTCACCGGCAGTCCGGGGGGCGCACGCATCATCACCACTGTGCTGGAAACCGTGGTCGATGCCATTGATTTCGGCATGAACCCAGCCGAAGCCGCCGCCCAGCCGCGTTTCCACCACCAGTGGCAGCCCGACGAGCTACGGGTGGAAAAGGGCTTCAGCCCCGATACCCTGGACCTGTTGCGCGGTTATGGGCATCGGGTCGTCGTCAGGCCGGCCATGGGCAAGACGCAGACCATCCTGATCCGGGACGGCGTCCTGTACGGGGCCACCGACCCGCGTGGCCCGGATGGCGCCGCACTGGGGTACTGATCACGCCTTGGTTTCTTGGGGGCGCAGTTCCTTGCGCAGGATCTTGCCCACATTGCTGCGCGGCAGGTCTTCGCGGAATTCCACGAATTTGGGCACCTTGTAGCCCGTCAGCAGCTTGCGGCAGTGGGCGATCACGTCGGCTTCGGTCAGATTCGGGTCCTTGCGGATCACGTAGAGCTTGACGACTTCGCCTGCCGCGCCGTTGGGCACGCCGATGGCGGCGGCTTCCAGGATGCCGGGGTGTTCGATGGCGGCAGCTTCGACCTCGTTCGGGTACACATTGAAACCCGACACCAGGATCATGTCCTTTTTGCGGTCCAGCAGGAATACATAGCCCTTGTCGTTCATGTAGCCGACGTCGCCGGTCAGCAGCCAGCCGTCGGCATCGAAGGCCTTGGCGGTTTCTTCCGGGCGGTTCCAGTAGCCGGACGTCACCTGGGGGCCCTTGACGCAGATTTCTCCGGGTTCGCCGATGGCCATGGTGCGGTTGTCGTTGCGCACGGCGACGTCCGTGGACGAGACCGGCAGGCCGATCGAGCCGTTGAAATCGATCTTGTCGAGCGGGTTGATGGTCACGGCGGGGGACGTTTCCGTCAGGCCATAGGCCTGGGCGATGGGCTTGCCGGTGGTCTTCAGCCAGCGCTCTGCGATGGCTTCCTGGACAGCCATGCCGCCGCCCAGCGTGATGTTCAGGCGGCTGAAGTCCAGCTTGCCGAAGTCGGGGTTGTTCAGCAGGGCATTGAACAGCGTGTTCACCCCCGTCATGGCAGTGAACGGGGTCTTGCGCAGTTCCTTGACGAAGCCGGGGATGTCGCGCGGATTGACGATCAGCAGATTGCTGGCGCCCAGCCGCATGAAGGTCAGGCAGTTCGCCGTCAGGGCAAAGATGTGGTACAGGGGGAGCGCCGTGACGATGTATTCGCGGTCGCCCTGGCAGAAGGGCCGCACCCAGGCGTAGGCCTGGCAGACGTTGGACACCAGATTGCCGTGGCTCAGCATGGCGCCCTTGGCTACGCCGGTGGTACCCCCCGTGTATTGCAGCGCCGCCAGGTCGGCGTGCGTGAGTGTGGGACGGTGGTAGGGCGCACGCGCGCCCTTGGCCAGCGCATCACGCAGGCGCACGGCACCGGGGATGCGCCAGGCGGGCACCATTTTTTTCACGTGACGGACCACCAGATCGGTGATCAGGCCCTTGGGGAAACCCAGCAGTTCGCCCAGCGAGGTCACGACCACGCGCTTGACCTGGGTGCCTTCCATCGCCTGTTGCAGGGTGTGGGCGAAATTTTCTGCCACGATCACGGTGCAGGCACCCGAATCGCTCAGCTGATGGTGCAGTTCGTGCGCGGTGTAGAGCGGATTGGTGTTGACCACCACCGCGCCTGCCAGCAGCGTGCCGAACAGGCAGACCGGGTATTGCAGCAGGTTGGGCATCATCAAGGCGACGCGATCGCCTTTTTCCACGCCCTGGGACTGCAACCAGGCCGCAAAAGCCCGGGCACGGTCCAGCGTCTGCGCGTAGGTCATGGACGCACCCATGCTGACGTAGGCCGTGTTGCTGGCGTACTGCCTGCAGCTTTGCTCGAACAGGTCGGCCAGCGAATCGAAGGCGGCGGCCTGGTCGGTGATGTCAGCCGGCACTCCTTCGGGGTAGTGTTCCAGCCAGATGCGTTCCATGATGCGGTTCCTTTATGTCAGATCAGTTGGTTTTTGATGCCTGGCCCAGCAGGGCTGCTTTCAGGGATTCCTGGGCCGGGTGGGTGCCCAGCCAGACTTTCAGGAGCGCGGTGGCGAAGCGGGGATCCTGGACTTCCCCCAGCGCCTTGCCCTTGAATGATACTGAGATGGTTCCCTGATTGAAAACAATGTCCACCAGGTCGCCGGAAGCGCCCTCGCCGCCGGTTTTCATGAAGTCCTCGAAATGGGCCAGGGTGCCGGCCATGTCCTGCAGCTCGGCTTCGGTGCAGTTGGCCTTCAGGCCGTCGTTCAGCGCATCGGTCAGTGCCTTGCTGTTGATG
>NZ_JAVERO010000023.1:0-24347 GCF_034007085.1 Castellaniella sp.
GCGCTGGAGGTCGCAGCCGTGCACGAACTGGTCCGGCCCTCCGGGCCTGTCCTGTCCCGGGTGCCGCCGTTTCGCGCCCCGCACCATGGGGCGACCATGCCGGCGCTGGTGGGTGGGGGCAGCCGTCCCCGGCCCGGAGAGATCAGCCTGGCGCATCATGGCGTGCTGTTTCTGGATGAATTGCCGGAATTCAATCGCCAGGCGCTGGAGGCCCTGCGTGAGCCGCTGGAGACCGGTTGCGTGACGGTCGCGCGGGCTGCAGGCAGTTGTGCTTTTCCTGCGCGGTTTCAGCTTGTGGCCGCCATGAACCCCTGTCCATGCGGTTGGCATGGGCACCCGCATCCTCGGCGGGAATGCCGCTGCTCGCGCGAGGCCATTGCGCGCTATCGGGCGCGGATTTCCGGACCTTTGCTGGATCGGATCGATCTGCATGTGGGCCTGGGGGTGGAATCTGCGTGGATGGATGCGCCGCCGGGCGAATCCTCGGCGCAGGTCCGGGACCGGGTGCTGGCGGCCCGCCGCAGGCAATATGCGCGCCAGGGGTGCCTGAATGCCGGATTGGATGGGGCAGCCCTGGATCGGCATGCAGATCCGGATACCGAGGGCCGGGCGTTGCTGGTGCGCGCCGCAGCGACATGGGGTTGGTCGGCGCGTGCCACGCGACGGGCTGTGCGCGTGGCGCGAACGCTGGCCGACCTGGAAGGCGCCGAGCGAGTCGAGGCCGGACACATGGCCCAGGCGATCCAGTACCGCCCCGACACGGGATCGTGACAATCGCGTGCTGCGCCGGACCTGGGCGGCAGGGTGGTTAAAATACGGGCTTTCCGCTGCAGAATCAGGAGGCCGCGATGATCGCCCCCAATCAATTGTTCGATGATTTCCAGAAAAACCTGTCCGAATTCATGGCCAGGACGCCGGCTGCCGACATCGAGCGCAATATGAAGGCCTTCATGATGCAGGCGTTTTCTCGCATGGATCTGGTGACTCGCGAAGAATTCGACATCCAGGCCGATCTGCTGGCCCGGGCGCTGGAGCGGGTCGAATCCCTGGAAGCCCGTGTCCAGGCACTCGAACAAGGCGATGCATAGCTTGTTGATGGCCAGTCATTGGACAAAATAGGGTAAATCGCCCTATAATCAAGGGCTTTTCCCAGTGGTTGTCCAGTCGGATCCAGCAGGAAAAGCAGGAAGTACGGGGTTCGTGCATGCAGGTTGCGCATGCCGGATCCGGAAAATATGCGGATGTCAGGTCTTGCAAGCGCCCGGTTCCCGGGACACCTGCATTTGCCAAGTCAACAGAGTATCGTCATGCCCAAGATGAAGAGCAAAAAAGGCGCTTCCAAGCGCTTCAAGGTGCGCGGCAGTGGTTCCATCAAGCGCGGCCAGGCTTTCAAGCGTCATATCCTGACCAAGAAAACCACGAAAAACAAGCGTCAGCTGCGCGGTTCGGCCGCAGTCCATGAAACGAACATCGCCTCCGTAAAGGCGATGCTGCCTTTCGCCTGATCGGAGATTACACATGCCTCGCGTCAAACGCGGCGTCACTGCTCGTGCACGCCATAAAAAAGTCATCAAGGCCGCCAAGGGTTATCGCGGCCGCCGCGGCAACGTATTCCGGATCGCCAAACAGGCGGTCATGCGGGCCGGCCAGTATGCCTATCGCGACCGTCGCAACAAAAAGCGCACGTTTCGCGCCCTGTGGATCACTCGCATCAACGCGGGTTGCCGCGAACTGGGCGTGACCTACAGCGCCTTCATCGCCGGCCTGAAAAAAGCCTCGATCGAACTCGACCGCAAGGTCCTCGCCGACATGGCCGTGCATGACAAGGCGGGCTTTGCCGCTGTCGTGGCCCAGGCGAAAGCCGCGCTGGCCGCCTGACCGACACAGTTTCGTTGTCGATTCTGTATCATCGCAAACGGAGCTCCATCGGGCTCCGTTTGCGTTTTGGAATGCACCATGGACTCATCGCTCGACGAACTGATTGCCCAGGCCCGTGACCGCTTCGCCCAGGCCGGGGATGCCGCCACACTGGAAAACGAAAAAGCCGCTTTTCTCGGCAAACAAGGGTCGCTGACTGCGCTGCTCAAGGGTCTTGCGGCCTTGCAGGGCGAAGAAAAACGCACGCGCGGCGCACAGATCAACCAGGCCAAGCAGCAGGTCGAATCGCTGTTGGGCGCACGTCGGGCCGAACTGGCCCAGGCTCAGCTGGACCAGCGCCTGGCCGCCGAGACCATCGATGTCACGCTGCCGGGCCGGGGGCGGGGCACGGGAGGCATCCATCCAGTGATCCGGACCTGGCAGCGGGTCGAGCAGATCTTTCGTTCCATCGGTTTCGATGTCGCCGACGGCCCCGAGATCGAGAACGACTGGACCAATTTCACGGCCCTGAACAATCCGGAAAACCATCCGGCGCGTTCCATGCAGGACACGTTCTACGTAGACATGCAGGATGCGGGCGGGCTGCCGCTGGTACTGCGTACCCATACCAGCCCGATGCAGGTGCGGTATGCGCGCATGCACAAGCCGCCGATCAAGGTCATCGCGCCGGGGCGTACTTATCGCGTCGACAGTGACGCCACCCATTCCCCCATGTTTCATCAGGTCGAGGGCCTGTGGATCGCCGAGGACATTTCCTTTGCCGATCTCAAGGGGGTCTACACGAATTTCCTGCGCGCCTTTTTCGAAACCGAGGATCTGACCCTGCGTTTCCGGCCCTCGTTCTTTCCGTTCACCGAACCCTCGGCCGAGATCGACATGATGTTCACCTCTGGTCCCAATCAGGGGCGCTGGCTGGAAATCTCCGGCTCGGGACAGGTGCATCCCCAGGTCGTGCGCAACTTCGGGCTGGATCCAGAACGCTATATCGGCTTTGCCTTCGGTTCCGGACTGGAACGCCTGACCATGCTGCGCTACGGCGTGGACGATCTGCGCCAGTTCTTCGAAGGCGACCTGCGCTTCCTGCGCCAGTTCAACGACTAGGCCCGCCTGGCCTCAGCGACACGGAATCCGAATCATGCAATTTCCCGAATCATGGCTGCGCGCCTGGGCCGACCCCGATATCGACAGTCAGGAACTCGCGCATCGGTTGACCATGGCCGGCCTCGAAGTCGAGGACGCCGACCCTTATGCGCCGCCGTTTTCCGGCGTGGTGGTGGCACGCATTGAAACGCTTGCCCCTCATCCCAATGCCGACAAGCTGCGCGTCTGCCAGGTCGATGATGGCTCGGGGCAACCCGTGCAGATCGTCTGCGGCGCGCCCAATGCCGCCGCCGGGCTGGTGGTGCCCTTGGCCCAGATCGGGGCCGAACTGCCGGGGGGCCTGCGCATCGGCCCGGTCAAGATGCGGGGGGTCGAATCACGCGGCATGCTGTGCTCGGCGCGTGAACTGGGGCTGTCCCAGGACCATGCCGGCTTGCTTGAACTGCCCGCCGACTTGACGCCGGGGCAGGACCTGCGCCAAGCACTGAATCTGGACGATACGATCTACACCCTGAAGCTGACTCCCAATCGTGCGGATTGCCTGTCCATCCAGGGGGTGGCGCGTGAAGTGTCCGCGCTCACGGGCTGCGCACTGCGGATCCCGGATACGCGTCCGGTGCCCGTGACCATCCAGGACCGCCTGCCCGTGACGGTGCAGGCCCCGGATCTGTGCGGCCGTTTTGCCGGACGCATCGTGCGTGGCGTGAATGCGCGTGCGCAGACGCCGGCGTGGATCCGGTCGCGCCTGGAACGCGCCGGTCAAAGGCCGGTATCGGCATTGGTGGATATCTCCAACTACGTCATGCTGGAACTGGGGCGTCCCACGCATGTATTCGACCTGGCACGCATCAAGGATGGCCTGACGGTGCGTTGGGCGCGGGATGGTGAACAGCTGCAACTGCTCAACGACCAGACCGTGGAATTGACGTCGGACGTCGGCGTCATCGCGGCGGGCGAATCGCTGGAAAGCCTGGCCGGCATCATGGGTGGGCAGGCTTCGGCCGTGACTCTGGACACGACCGATGTCTATCTGGAAGCCGCTTTCTGGTGGCCGGAGGCCATCATGGGCCGTTCGCGCCGCTACAAACTTCATTCCGAAGCGGGCCATCGCTTCGAGCGCGGGGTGGATTTTTCCACCATTCCAGACCACCTGGATCGCATGACGGCCCTGATTCTGGACATCTGCGGTGGCCAGGCCGGGCCGCTGGATGACCAGATCGTGAATCTGCCTGCGCGTGAGCCGGTGCGCATGCGCCTGGCGCGCTGTGCCCGCGTGCTGGGAATTCCCCTGGATGCTGCTGCCGTCAGTGCCGTGTTCACGCGGCTGGGCCTTGTGTTTGAACAGCAGGGCGACGATTTCGTCGTCACGCCGCCGGCTGCCCGCTTTGACCTGACGATCGAAGAAGACCTGATCGAGGAAGTCGCCCGCATTCATGGATTCGATCGCATTCCGGACCGCCCTCCGGTGGCAGCGGCGGTCATGCGATCGGTCCCCGAGACCTTGTATGGTCCGCATGCATTGCGCGCTGCGCTGGTCGCACGTGATTACCAGGAAGTCATCAATTTCTCTTTCGTCGAGGAAGCCTGGGAACGGGACTACTGCGGCAACACCGACCCCATCCGCCTGCTCAACCCCATCGCCAGCCAACTGGCCGTGATGCGTTCCAGCCTGATCGGCGGCCTGCTGGCCAACATCGCCCACAATGCCAAGCACCGCCAGACGCGTGTGCGGGTCTTCGAACTGGGGCGCGTGTTCGCTCGCGATGCTTCCGTGGCTGACGGTGGGCTGGCCGTGGCGGGCGTGGCCCAGCCGACTCACCTGGCCGCTGCAGCCTGGGGGCCGGTCGTGGCGGAACAGTGGGGCGAAGCGGTCCGGCAGGTGGATTTCTTTGACGTCAAGCGCGACCTGGAAGCCTTGCTGGGCGCACGCGTGCGCAGTCTGCGCTGCGAAGCCGCCACGCACCCTGCGCTGCATCCGGGGCGCAGCGCCCGGCTGTGGCTCGACGACCGCGCGATTGGCTGGCTGGGCGAAATCCATCCGCGCTGGACACAGGCACTGGATCTGCCGCATGCGCCCGTGGTCTTCGAGCTTGATGCTGAAGCGGTATCCGAACGTGTCTTCCCCCATCCGCAGGAACAGTCCCGGCAGCCTGTGGTGGTGCGGGATCTGGCGATCTGGGTGGATGCAGACGTGCCATGGCAGTCGCTGCTTGATACACTGCAACAGCGGATCGCGGCCGATGATGCCCTTTCCGTGCTCAAAGACATTAAACTGTTCGATATTTGGCGCGACGCCGCGACGCCCCGGCAGCGCAGCCTGGGGCTGCGCCTCTGGCTTCAGGGGCATGACGCGACGCTGGAGGATCGGCAGGTTGACCATTGCGTGCAGCGCCTGCTGGATGCCCTGGCCGAAACCCATGGCGCACGCCTGCGTTCATAGGAGAAATCGCTGGTGAATACGGATCGGACGCTCACCAAGGCTCACCTGGCCGAACTGCTGTTCGAGCGCGTGGGCCTGAACAAGCGCGAAGCCAAGGACATCGTGGACACGTTCTTCTCCGAGGTTCGCGATGCCCTGGTTCAGGGCACCGAGGTCAAACTGTCAGGTTTTGGCAGTTTCCAGGTGCGCAACAAGCCGCCGCGCCCAGGCCGCAATCCCAAGACCGGCGAGGTCATCCCGATCGCCGCGCGCCGGGTGGTCACATTCCATGCCAGCCAGAAACTCAAGGATGGCGTGGATCGCAGCGGAGGCGCCGCATGACCTCTGCCACGCTGCCGCCGATCCCGGCCAAGCGCTACTTCACCATCGGCGAAGTCTCTGAATTGTGCGGGGTCAAGCCGCATATCCTGCGATACTGGGAACAGGAATTCGCCCAGCTCAAGCCGGTCAAGCGGCGGGGCAATCGGCGCTACTACCAGCACCACGAGGTCCTGTTGGTGCGCCGCATCCGCGACCTGCTCTACGAGCAGGGTTTCACCATTGCCGGTGCGCGCAACCGCCTGGGCGACAGCGGCGACGCGCCTCATGACCAGGACGCTGCCGTGCGTCTGAGCGGTAGCGAACTCCAGTCTTTGCGCGCCGATCTGCAAGCCGTTCGGGACCGTCTGGCCCAGGCGCTGGACGGCACTCCCGCTGCCCACCAGGCAGCCGGGTTGCTGGATCTCTGATGCGGGCATGTTTGCCAGGATCACATGAAAAACCCCAGCTTCAGCTGGGGTTTTTCATGTGATGCCGCCGCTGCGCAAAGCCCGTTCACTGATTGTTCAGGTGGATGGAATGTTGAACGGTCGTCCCGGCAGGCGAGGGGCGCAGGCTGGCCCAGAGGATCAGGGCAGCCAGGCACAGCGCCACGATGATGCCCAGTACCGCAGCCACGCGGCCACACCGCAGTCGCGGGCGGCGCCGGGCACGGCGACATGGTGGAATGTCCCGGGCCGTGGGCAGCGATTCGTTGCTGGCTGGTCGGGTCTCGCCCATGATGGGCGGTTCTTCCGTTTCCATGCCCAGGCTCTGGCGGATGCGGTCCAGCACGGCATCGGACGCGGGCTGGGCGGGCAGCGCATCGACGATGCCCAGGAAATAGGCTTCCCATTTCAGGGCGCGAGCGGCGGCGGCATCATCATGCGCGAGACGAGACTGGATGTCGGCCACCCGTCCAGGCATGTCCAGTCCCAGCACGTAGCGGGCAATCTCGTCGTCGGAATAGGATCGGTGTCGGTTCGTGGTCATGCACGCACCGCCTGGTCGATGTGGGCCAGAGCGGCATCGAGGGACGCTTCGATGTCGGGCTCGGAACGGTCCAGGCGGGCGGCGATGCGCGCCGGGTTGCCGCCGTGCAGGTAGGCCTGGAGCAGGGCGTCCAGTTGTGGGCCGGGCAGAGAGGCCAGGGCGCCGGTGACCGTGCCGGTGGGTGCATCTGGCGGCAGTTCGAGGCGGGGCAGCGGGGCGTTTTCCGCTGGATGGTGGCCGTTGGCGCGCATTTGCCGCGCGTGGGCCGAGGCACGGTAGCGCAGGATGCTGTAGATCCAGGCGCGTGCCGTGCCAATGGCCGGGCTGTAGCCAGCTGCGTTGCGCCAGATCAGGACGAACGTTTCGTGCAGCACATCGTCGGCCGCGTCAGGATCATCCAGCATGGCCAGCGCCAGGGCGCGCATGGCGGGGGATTCATGGCGGTACAGCGCCAGGAAGGCGGCGCGGTCGCCAGCCGCGCAGGCGCCCAGCTCCGCTTCGAAATCGAAAACCGAAACAGTCATACAATCCTTCCCGTTCACCGGGTCGTGGAACGTGCCGATTGGCCGGCATGCTCTACAGAGATGGCATTATTGTATGCGTACCTGCCGATGCGTACGCCTTCATTTGTCGCACACCCGTTTTCCGGATCTTTCCATGCGTTTCTCTCATACTGGTCCCGCGCCTGCGCGGCGTGACGATTGGCTGACCCTGAAAACCCTGTGGCCCTACGTCTGGGCGTTTCGTGGCCGGGTCACGCTGGCTTTCATCTGCCTGGCGGCGGCCAAGATCGCCAATGTCGTCACGCCAATCTGGCTCAAGGACATCGTCGATGCGTTGGGTGTGGCCCCGGCGGTGATGGCCGTGCCGCTGGCCGCCTTGATCGGGTATGGACTGGCGCGCCTGGCCACGTCGGTGTTTGGTGAATTACGTGATGCCCTGTTCGCCCGGGTGACCCAGGGGGCCATCCAGCGGGTCGCCAGCCAGGTCTTTCGCCACTTGCTGTCCCTGTCATTGCGCTTTCACATGGGCCGGCGCACCGGCGGGCTGACGCGCGACATCGAGCGCGGCACCAAGGGCATTGGTTTTCTGCTGAATTTCATGGTCTTCAACATCGTGCCCACGCTGCTGGAGATCGCCCTGGTCACCGGGGTGCTGCTGTGGCGCTATGACTGGATCTTCGCCGCGCTGACCTTGGGCACGATCGCCGCCTATGTGCTGTTCACGCTCAAGGTCACGGAACGCCGCATGGCCTATCGCCGCACCATGAATACCCTGGACAGCCAGGCCAACGGCCGGGCGGTCGATGCGCTGCTGAACTACGAGACCGTCAAGTATTTCGGCAACGAACACTACGAGAGCCAACGCTACGATGCCGACCTGGCGCGCTGGGTCGATTCAGCCGTGCGCAACCAGGTGTCGCTCAACTTGCTGAACATGGGGCAGGGCGCAATCATCACGCTGGGCATGACCGCGTTGCTGTGGCAGTCGGCGCTGGGCGTGGTGCAGGGACATATGACCGTAGGCGACGTCGTACTGGTGTCGGCCTATCTCACCCAGTTGTATGCGCCGTTGAATTTCCTGGGGTTCGTGTACCGCGAGATCAAGCATGCCCTGGCCGACATGGAACGCATGTTCGACCTGCTGAGTAACCGCCAGGAAGTGGCCGACCGTCCTGACGCTGTCGAGTTGCGGACGACCCGGGCCAGCCTGGCGTTCGAGGCCGTGGATTTTTCCTATCAGCCGGACCGTTCGATTCTGCATGGGGTCGCCTTCAGCGTGCCAGCAGGGGGTTCGCTGGCAGTGGTCGGTGCCTCGGGGGCGGGGAAGTCGACCTTGTCGCGTCTGCTGTTCCGTTTCTATGACCCGACTGCGGGGCGTGTGCTGGTGAATGGCCGCGATATCCGGGATTACACGCAGGCCAGCCTGCGCGCGCATATCGGCATCGTGCCGCAGGATACCGTGCTGTTCAACGACACCATCGGTTACAACATCGCCTATGGCCGTCCTGATGCGACCCCCGAGGACGTCGAGCAAGCGGCACGCGCCGCCCACATTCATGAATTCATTGTCTCTTTGCCGCAGGGCTACGACACGCCGGTCGGCGAGCGCGGGCTGAAATTGTCTGGCGGTGAAAAGCAGCGCGTGGCGATTGCCCGGGCGCTGCTCAAGTCCCCCCCGATCCTGGTGTTCGATGAGGCCACCAGTGCGCTGGATACACGGACCGAGCGCGCCATCCAGGCGCAGCTGGAACGCATCGCCCAGGGGCGAACCACGCTCATCATCGCGCACCGTCTGTCGACGATTGTCCATGCCGACCATATTCTGGTGATGGAGTCCGGCCGGGTTGTGGAACAGGGCACGCACGCGATGCTGCTGGCGCTGGGCGGGCGCTATGCCCGGATGTGGAATCTGCAACAGTCCGAGCCTGCAACCGATACCAGGGTTTGACCTATATCGTACCAAAGAGGTACTATTTGGTTTTCATCGCCCAACCCTGGACTCCCGATGCTGCGGATCAGCAAGATCGTCGATTACGGAATTCTCGTGCTCACGCACATGGCCTCCCGCCCGACGCATGTCTGCAGCGCTGCCGAACTGGCGGGCGATCTGGGCCTGGGCCAGCCCGTCGTCAGCAAGATCCTGAAATTGCTCGCTCAACATGGCCTGGTCGCCAGCACCCGAGGCGCCCATGGTGGCTACCGTCTGGAACGCGATGCCAGCGCAATCAACGTGGCCGAGATCATCGACGCACTTGAAGAGCAGCCTTTCGGACTGACCGAATGCACGGCGCTGCCGGGCGCCTGCAGTGTCGAGGGCGCCTGCCACATCCGTTCACACTGGCAGCGCATCAACCACATTGTGCGCCGCACGCTGGAATCCGTCACCGTAGCCGACATGCTCGAAGGCGAGGGCCGGGGCGCACCGCCAGATCCTGCCGGCCTGGCCCCCGTGCTCCGGGTCGATTCCGGCCGCGCCATCCCGAATATCACGAACTGGAGTCTTTCCAAATGAGTACTGTCAACGACAAGCTCGATTCCTTTCTCGACCGCGACTACGAGGCCGGCTTCGTCACGCAGATCGAATCCGAGACCTTTTCCAAGGGGCTCGACGAGGATGTGATTCGCCGCCTGTCGGCCATCAAGCGCGAACCTGAATTCATGCTCGAATGGCGCCTGAAGGCCTACCGTGAATGGCTCAAGATGACCCTGCCCAAGTGGGCCAAGATTCATTACCCGGATCCCGATTTCCAGGACATCAGCTACTATTCGGCGCCCAAGTCGAAAAAAGACGGTCCCAAGAGCCTGGACGAGGTCGATCCCGAATTGCTGCGCACCTATGAAAAGCTGGGCGTGCCGCTGCACGAGCGCGCCAGGCTGGCCGGGGTGGCTGTGGATGCCGTATTCGACTCGGTGTCGGTGGCGACCACGTTCCGCAAGCAGCTGGCCGATGTCGGCGTCATTTTCTGTTCGTTTTCCGAGGCCGTGCGTGAACACCCGGACCTGGTGCAGAAATACATGGGCACGGTCGTTCCGCCGGGCGACAATTTCTATGCGGCACTGAATTCCGCCGTGTTTTCCGACGGTTCCTTTGTCTATATTCCCAAGGGCGTGAAATGCCCGATGGAACTGTCCACGTACTTTCGTATCAACAGTGCTGACACCGGCCAGTTCGAACGCACCCTGATCATCGCCGACGAGGGGGCCAGCGTCAGCTACCTGGAAGGCTGTACGGCGCCCATGCGCGACGAAAACCAGCTGCATGCGGCCGTGGTGGAACTCGTCGCGCTGGACGATGCCAAGATCAAGTATTCCACTGTGCAGAACTGGTATCCCGGCGACGAAAACGGCGTGGGCGGCATCTACAATTTCGTCACCAAGCGCGGGGACTGTCGGGGGCCGCGCTCGCGGATTTCCTGGACGCAGGTGGAAACCGGATCGGCCATCACCTGGAAATATCCCAGCGTGATCCTGCGTGGCGACGATTCCACCGGCGAATTCTATTCCGTGGCGCTGTCCAACCACCGCCAGCAGGCCGACACCGGCACCAAGATGATCCACATGGGGCGCAACACGCGCAGCACCATCATCTCCAAGGGGATCTCTGCGGGCCACGGCAGCAATACGTTCCGCAGCCTGGTGCGCATGACGCCCAAGGCCGAAAACGCACGCAACTACACGCAGTGCGACTCATTGCTGATCGGCAGCAAGTGCGCCGCGCATACCTTCCCGACCATGGAAGTCCAGCATCCCAGTGCCAATGTCGAGCACGAAGCCACGGCCTCGCGCATTGCCGAGGATCAGCTGTTCTACGCCATGCAGCGCGGCCTGTCGGCCGAGGACGCGGTATCGATGATCGTCAATGGCTTCTGTAAGGAAGTCTTCAAGGAATTGCCCATGGAGTTCGCCGTCGAAGCACAGAACCTGCTCGGCGTGAGCCTGGAAGGCAGCGTAGGTTAAGGAGCCCTCTCATGCTGAAAATCGACAATCTGCACGCCTCGATCGAGGACAAGGAAATCCTCAAGGGCCTGAGCCTGGACATCAAGCCGGGCGAGGTCCATGCCATCATGGGTCCCAATGGGGCAGGCAAGAGCACGCTGTCCCAGGTGCTGACGGGCCGGGAATCCTATGTCGTCACGTCCGGTTCCATCGAATTCCAGGGGCGCAATCTGCTGGCACTGAGCGTCGAGGAACGTGCCCGTGCCGGCATCTTCCTGGCCTTCCAGTACCCCATCGAAATTCCGGGCGTTTCCAATGCCTATTTCATGCGTGCCGCCGTCAATGCCATGCGCCGCGAACGCGGCTTGCCCGAACTGGACGCCATGGACTTCGTCAAAAAGGCCAAGGCCGAAATGAAGCTCGTGGGCATGCGCGACGAGTTTCTGTACCGTTCAGTCAACGAGGGCTTTTCCGGGGGCGAGAAAAAGCGCAATGAAGTCCTGCAGATGGCGCTGCTCGAACCCAGGCTGGCCATTCTGGACGAGACCGACTCTGGTCTGGACATCGATGCCCTGAAGACGGTGGCCGATGGCGTCAACCGCCTGCGTTCACCCGAACGATCCATGATCGTCATCACCCACTACCAGCGCCTGCTGGACTACATCGTGCCCGATTACGTGCATGTGCTGGCCCAGGGCCGGATCGTGCGTTCGGGCGGCCATGAGCTTGCCCTGGAACTGGAAGAAAAGGGCTATGGCTGGATCGAGGGCGCTACGCCTGCGGCCCGGGGAGCAGCGGCATGAGCGGACAGCAGCAAGCCAGTCCGGTGCTTGCCGGCCTGCAGGCCTGGGCCGACACATTCGGCCGCCGCGCCGGAAATCTGCCGGGAGCCGGAGTGCCCTGGTTGGCCGATGCCCGCCGCCAGGCCCTGGACCGCTTCATGAGCGAAGGCTGGCCCACGCCCCGTATCGAGGCCTGGCGTCACACGTCTTTGGCGCCCCTGGCGGCTGCGGCCTTCGATGACGGCGACGTCCAGCCGGTCGCGCAACGGGTCGCCGCGCTGAAGGCCGATATGCCGGGGCATTGGCTGGTCTTTGTCGACGGGGGCTTCGATGTCGCCTTGTCCGACATCGGCGCCTTGCCGGCCGGCGCGGCGGTCCAACCGCTGTCGCAGGCCTGGGCCGATCATGCCGAAACCCTTCGCGCCGTCTACGGTGATGCAGGCGAAGGCCATAGCACCAGTGCCCTGAATCTGGCGCTGGCCAGCGATGGCGCCTGGATCCGGCTGGCGCGTGGCGTTGTGGTCGAACAACCCATTCACCTGGTCTGTGTGGCGGCCTCGCCGCGTGCGGCGCATTTTCTGCGTCACCTGATCCAGGCCGAAGCGGGCGCTCAGGCCACTGTGGTCGAACATTATGTGGGGGTTCCGGGGGCTGCCAATTTCCGTCACGCGGCGACTCGCTTGCGGCTGGATCAGGATGCGCGCATCACGCACCTGAAACTGCAGCAGGAATCCGAACAGGCCTGGCACCTGGGCGAAATCGACGCCATCCAGGGGCGCGGATCGACCTTCGTTTCGCACTCCGTATCCCTGGGCGCGCGGCTTGCGCGGCACGATATCGCCACGCATTTCGCCGACGAGCGCTGCGAGACCCTGCTCAACGGACTGTATTACGTTGACCAGCGCCGCCACGTCGATCACCACACCCTGATCGGTCACGAAAAGCCGCGCTGCGTCAGCCACGAAACCTATCGCGGCATCATGGCCGATGCCTCGCATGGTGTGTTCAGCGGTCGCATCCTGGTGGCGCCCGGGGCCGACGGCACCGATGCCATCCAGCGCAACGACAGCCTGCTGCTGTCCCGCATCGCCAAGTCCGATGCCCGCCCCGAACTGGAAATCTACGCCGATGACGTGAAATGCGCGCACGGCGCCACGGTTGGCCAGATCGACGAGGACAGTCTGTTCTATCTGCGTTCGCGCGGCCTGGACGAGGCCCTCGCGCGCGATATCCTGATTTACGCCTTTGCCGCCGCCAGCGTTGCGCGCATCGAATCCGATCCGTTGCGTCAACGGGTGGAGCGTGCCGTGCGCGCTTTGCTGCCAGGCGGCGCTGTCCTGGAGCCAGTCGCATGAATGCCCCGCTGACCTCGCAACAAAGCGCCCGCCTGGCCGCCGATGCCGCCCAGGGCGGTCCGCTGGCTTCTCCCTGGGCGGCGGATTTTCCGATCCTGTCGCGCCCCGTGCGCAATCGGCGTCTGGCCTATCTGGACAATGGCGCGACAACGCAGAAACCGAACGCCGTCATCCAGGCCATGAGCGCGTTCTACGAACAGTCCAACGCCAATATCCATCGCGGCGTGCACTGGCTGTCCCAGCATGCCACTGATCTGTACGAACAGGCGCGCGAACGGGTGCGTACGCTATTGAACGCACCGGACAGCCAGGATGTGATCTTCACGCGCGGCACGACCGAGTCCATCAATCTGGTGGCCCAGACCTGGGGGCAGTCGCTGCGTGCCGGCGACGAGATCCTGGTCACGGGGATGGAACATCATTCCAATATCGTGCCCTGGCAATTGTTGTGCACGCGGACTGGTGCCGTGCTGCGGCATGTTCGCATCACCGATCGCGGTGAACTGGATCTGGACGATTTCCGTGCCCAGCTGACCCCGCGCACGCGGCTGGTGGGTTTTGCCCATGTGTCCAATGCCCTGGGCACGGTCAACCCCGCAGCCGAACTGGTGCGTCTGGCGCATCAGGCTGGCGCGCTGGTGCTGATCGATGGCGCCCAGGCCGTGGCGCACGCCCCGGTCGATGTCCAGGCCCTGGATTGTGATTTCTATGTCTTTTCCGGCCACAAGCTCTATGGCCCCACCGGCATCGGCGCGCTCTACGTCCGCGATTCCATCCTGGCCGATCTGCCGCCGTGGCAGGGTGGTGGCGACATGATTCGCACGGTCAGTTTCGAAGGCAGCACCTGGGCGACCGGCCCGCAGCGTTTCGAGGCGGGCACGCCGAACATCGGTGGTGCAATTGCGATGGGCGCGGCCATCGACTACGTGCAGTCCATCGGGCTGGAACGCATCGCAGCGCACGAGGCGGCCCTGCTGGCCGAGGCCACCGAGCGCATGCTGGCGCTGCCGGGCGTGCGCCTGGTCGGCACCGCTACCCACAAGGCCGGCATCCTGTCATTTCTGGTGGATGGTATTCATCCCCATGACCTGGGCACGATTCTGGACACCGAGGGCGTGGCCATTCGCGCCGGTCACCATTGCGCCATGCCCTTGATGACGCATTTTGGCATTCCCGGCACGGCGCGTGCGTCCTTTGCCTTGTACAACGACGGGCAGGACATCGATGCTCTGGTTGCAGGCGTGCGCAAGGCGCAGAAACTGTTCGGGGTATAGATCATGAGAGACAACGACGACGGCTTGCGTGACCTGTATCAGGAGGTCATCTTCGATCACAACCGCAAACCGCGCAATTTCCATGCAATGGACGATGCGTCTCACCGCGCCGACGGACACAACCCGTTGTGCGGTGACCAGCTGACGGTCTATGTCAAGGTCCATGACGGCATTGTCCAGGACGTCAGCTTCATTGGCCATGGCTGCGCCATTTCTACCGCATCCGCCTCGCTGATGACCGAAGCCGTGCGCGGCCAGACGGTCGAACAGGTCGAGACACTGTTTCGCAACATCCACGCCATGTTGACCGAAGCCCACCCCGATTGCGACCTGGGCAAGCTCGAAGTCCTGTCGGGGGTGCGTGAATTCCCTGCGCGGGTGAAGTGCGCCACCCTGGCCTGGCATACCCTGCACAACGCGATCGTTCGGGCGGGCGATACGGCCATCACTGAATAACGCGATGAACCAAAGGTAACATCATGAGTTTCAATCGTCAGGAAGTGATCGTCAACCGGGATTGTCCGGCGGTCACGGTCCCTTACGGCTCGCCAGTCACCATCGAGGCCGGTTGCGAGGCCATCATCACCCAGCAACTGGGGGGAACCTACACTGTCATGGTCGAGGGCAACCTTTACCGGGTCGAGGGCAAGGATGGCGACGCCCTGGGTTTCGAGCCGACCGAGGAAATCAAGCACGTCCACGAGGGCCCGGCCACGGCCGAATCCGTTGAAGAAGCCGCCTGGACGATGTTGTCCACCTGCTATGACCCCGAGATTCCCGTAGATATCGTCAATCTGGGGCTGGTGTATGAATGCAAGGTCATGCCCGCCAGTGCCGAGGGTCATTTCCGTATCGAGGTCAAGATGACCCTGACGGCGGCAGGCTGCGGGATGGGGACCATGATTGCCGACGAGGCCCGCAACAAGCTGCTCAACATCGAGGGCGTGGACGAGGCTACGGTCGATCTGGTCTGGGATCCCCCCTGGAGTCGCGAAATGATCAGCGAACCCGCGCGCCTGCAACTGGGGCTGCTGTAGTGTTGGTGCACCGGAAAAACCCCTGATTCCTGACGTCGTGGCAGCGGGCGGATTCATGGTTCTGTCATGAATTTCGTTTAAGGTGGTGGCACCTCATCCTGTCACGCACTTCATGTCTTGTCTTTCGGAACCAGCGCAGTGTGATCCGCTGATGCTCGATCAGGTTCAACCCGGGGGGCGGGACAGCATGACTGCGTTGCTGCTCCAGGGCGACCTGGACGCCGTCTTCCAGCCGATCCTGGGGCTTGGAGAAGGTGAACTGCTGGGCTACGAGGGGCTCATTCGCGGGCCTCGGGGCAGTCCGCTGCGGGCTCCTGACCGTCTGTTCGAGGCGGCCCGTGCCCGCAATCTGGGCGTCCGGGTCGAGCATCGTGCCTGTCGGGTGGTGGTCAGGCGGTTTGCGGCGTTGGGCCTGCCGGGCAATGTGTTCCTGAACCTCAGCCCAACCGCTTTACTGCACGCGGCCAACGGCGCGTTGGATCTGGTCGCGCTGGCGGTGGAATCGGGCCTGGAACCCGATCGGCTGGTGATCGAAATCACCGAGCAGGATCAGGGCGCAGCCTGGGTGGACCTGTCCCTGGCCGTCGCCCGGCTGCGGGCCTGCGGCATCCGGTTCGCGCTCGATGATCTGGGCTCGGGATTTTCCAATCTGGGGCGCTGGCTGAACCTGAGGCCCGAATACATCAAGACCGACAAGGTCTTCACGGCTGGAATCCAGAATGATCTGCTGCGGCAGCAGATTTTGCGCTCGGTCTGCGACATTGCCATCGTGGCGGGGGCTGTTGTCGTTGCCGAAGGCGTCGAA
Source organism: Castellaniella sp. (assembly GCF_034007085.1). GTDB lineage: Bacteria > Pseudomonadota > Gammaproteobacteria > Burkholderiales > Burkholderiaceae_B > Castellaniella. The sequence goes on from NZ_JAVERO010000023.1 coordinate 16,402, forward strand.
ACACTGGATGAACTGGTCTGCATTGCCGGTCTGGGGGTGGCCTGCGCCCAGGGCTATTACATCGAACGCCCTGCGGCAGAGCCCTCGCGGACGCGCTGGTCCGATCTGTTGACCAGCCTGGCGGATCGCCGGCGTGCCGACTCGCGCGGCGGTCTGGAGGCCGATCTCGCACACGATGGCACGGAGGGCCGGGCGCTGCGGCTGCTGCGCCGCGTGCCTCATGTGTCACCCGCCATGACCAATGAAGCGGTGCTCGACTTGTTCCGCCAGCACCCCGAATTGCATACCGTACCCGTGGTGGATGAGGGTGTGCCGGTTGGTGTGCTGGCCCGAGCCAGCCTGATCGAGCGCTTTTCGCTGCCGTTCCAGCGTGAACTGTACGGCCTCAAGCCCTGCCGCCTGTTCATGGAGGCCGCACCGCTGATCGTCGATATGCATACGCCGCTAATGACGCTCAGCCGCTGGCTGGCCGAAGCCGAGGGTCACGGTCTGGCGAATGATTTCATCATCACGGGGCAGGGACGGTATCTGGGGATCGGCGCCAGCCAGGATTTGTTGCAGGCGCTCAATCGCCTGCAATTGCGTGCCGCGCAGCATGCCAATCCGTTGACGCAATTGCCTGGCAACGTGCCCATCGACCGGCGGATCCAGCGGCTGCTGGCCGATGGGCTGCCGTTCGTGGTCTGCCATGCCGATCTGGATCATTTCAAGCCCTTCAATGATGTGTTCGGCTACCGCTGTGGCGATGACGTGCTCCAGTTGCTGGGGCGGGTCTTGTCGGTGCATATCGACCCTGGCCTGGACTTTCTGGGCCATATTGGCGGCGATGATTTCATTCTATTGTTTCGCAGTCCGGACTGGCAGACGCGGTGCGAGGCCATGCTGGGGGATTTTTCCCAGGGTTTGGTGCGGATGCTGAATGAGATCGGTCAGGCAGTCGCGGCAGGTGGCTACGAGGCCGATGACCGCCAGGGGCGGCGGCGGCATTATGGCTTGCCGACGTTGTCGCTGGGCGCCGTGCCGGTCGAGCCCGGTATCTATCAGTCGCGCCACCAGATTGCTCAGGCCGCCAGCGAGGCCAAGGCCCAGGCGAAAAAGCACGCTGGAGCCTGCCTGTATGTCGAACGCCGACAGCCCAGGCGCCCCGCAGCACATCAAGCGGCATGAAAATTTCTATGTTAGAATTTCGTTCTTTCGGGGCGTAGCGCAGCCTGGTAGCGCACTTGCATGGGGTGCAAGGGGTCGCGAGTTCGAATCCCGCCGTCCCGACCAGCATTATCAAGGGCTTACAGATTTCGGTCTGTAGGCCCTTTCCTTTTTTGGCTTTCATGGGTACACCAATATTTTCCATTCCTGACATAGAGACTCATGGGGTGTCAGTCGTTTGAATTTGCCACGGTATTTGAGCCCATATTCTGGGCTCTCCCCGTCTACGCCTCGGTATCCGAGATCTGCAATTTCCTTACCTGATCGCCCCCATGAATCACAAGACCAAACCCGATCATCGCCAGATGGCGGCATGGCGCGCCTATGCCTGGATGCGCACACGGCTGCTTGCCACCTGGCGCGACCTCATCCAGATCAACGCCAGCGACCGCCCCTGGGAAATGCCACTGGCCGCCGCGCTGTCCTCCGGGCTGCCCCTGATGGTGGGCGCCTATTTCGGGCGCATGGACTACGGCCTGATGTCCACCCTGGGCGGCATGGTGTTCCTGAGTCTGCCTAATTCCTCCTTGCTGCACCGCATGATGATGCTGCTGGCGGCTTCCTTCGGCATGGTGGCCTGTTATGCCGTCGGGGCGCTGACCCAGTTCTGGCCCACCGTGATGATCGCTTCGCTGACCTTCATCGCCATCGTGGTCAACATGATCTGCCGCTGCTACCGCCTGGGTCCGCCGGGCAGCCTTTTCTACATCATGGCGACCGCCATCGCCGCCTACACTCCCGGACGCGTCGAAGATATCCCCACCCGCGTCGGCATGGTCGCGCTGGGTTGTCTGGTGGCCTGCCTGGTCGCCTTTGTCTATTCGCTGCACATGACGCGCGTCGCGCCGCCGCCGCCAGAAACCCCGCTGCCCAGCCCCACCTTTGACTTCGTCGTTTACGATTCCGTCATTATTGGCCTGTTTGTTGGCATTTCCCTGCTGGTGGCTGAACTGCTGCAACTGCCGCGCCCCTACTGGGTGCCCGTCAGCTGCCTGGCCATCATCCAGGGCGCCAGCCTCGTGGCCGCCTGGCATCGCCAGTTCCACCGCATCTTGGGCACAGCCGTCGGCCTGTGCCTTGCCTGGCTGCTGCTCAGCTTGCCACTGAACCCTTGGACCCTCAGCCTGGTCATGATGCTCCTGTCCTTCGGCATCGAAACCCTCGTCGTGCGCCACTACGCCAGCGCCGTCGTCCTCATCACCCCGCTTACCATTTTCCTGGCCGAAGCCCCCCTGCCTGGCCAGGGCCATCCCGCCACCGTCATAGAAGCCCGCTTTCTTGACACCGCCATCGGCGCCTTCATCGGTGCCCTGGGCGCTGTCCTGCTGCACAGCCAACGCCTGCGGCCCATCCTCTCACGCGCCATGCGTGCCGTTTTGCCGCGGCGGGTGAACTGAATCACAGCGGGTTTTGAACAGGCGCTACTGCTTGAGAAAAGCGCCCAAGGAGCGAACGCCCCAAGGCCCTTGTGCCTACAGCAGCGGATGCGTCTGTGTTTGCAGGGCGTGCTGCAGCAGCCCCAGCCCAAGAACACAGATCAGCGCGCCCCCCAGCAATCCCAGGATGTCGAACATGACATGCAGTCGGTCCAGGTGGCGTCTGCGTGCGGCGACACGGATGAAGCCAGCCTTGACCGACAAGGTGCCGGCCGCGATCATGCCCACCGTGATCGCCGTGCCGATGGACATGGCCATGACTGCTGCGATGCCGGTCCAGCGGGATTCCATGGCATGGGCAACCAGCAGAACCAGCAGAGCACCGGCGCAGGGACGGATTCCGATGGCCAGGGCGATGGACAGGCCGGTCCGCCAGCGCAGCGGTGGTCCGGAGCGAGCTGCAGCCAGATCGTGCAGGGCGCCGCAATCCGGGCAATAGGCCCGCATCCTGGCGCTTCCTGAAAAGAGCCGTCCGGATGCGGGCGGGCGGGGCGGATGCCGCCACCGCCGGTACAGAGCGACCGCCCCCTTGGCTGCGAGCAGGATGCCCAGCGCGGCGACCAGCGCGAAACTCACGCTTTCCAGCCGGACGCCGGCGCGTTGCGTCTGGCGAAACGAAAAACCCAGCAGATTGACGAACAATTCGACCAGCACGATGGCGGTCAGGCCCTGGATCAGCGCCGCCAGCGTGGACAGCAGCAATCCGCGTGACAGCCGTTCACGGCTGGTGCCCAGGTAGGTTGCCATGACCGCCTTGCCGTGCCCGGGGCCTGCTGCGTGGAAAACACCATACAGAAAGCTCAGGCCGATCAGCGGCATGGCCGCCAGCCAGCCATCCTGGGCTGCTGCGGCGCGCATGGCCTGTGTCAGCTGGCGGTGCAGTTCGGCCTGCATGGTCACGATCCACGCCAGTGGCTGGTTTGCCCAGTGGGTTGGAGTAGTAAACAGCGCCCAGGCGATGACGAGGCCTGCAGCCAGGCCGATGGCGATCAGGACTCCCGTTCGGATTGAAATGCCGGTTTTCCGGGGCGTTTCGCGGCGGAAATGGTTCAGCCGCATTGGACATCCACTTTCTCGGCAAACAGGTCGCCCAGCGTGTCGTCGGCCTGTGCGCCTCGATCCAGTGCATAGGCCCGGGCGATGTCCTCGGGTGTCGGGGTGGGCGGGATGACGATCAAGCGGCATGCCGTTTGTGCGGTGCCTTCGATCGATGGCGGCTGTCCGGGCAGGTGCATCATCTGAATGAAATAGGTCGGGTCGTAGATGGAATAGCGGACGTGGTGACTGGCTGGATCCACGGGGCTGGGCAGCGGGGCGGTAAAGGAAAGCTGCAATCGCCCTTTTTGCATGGTGCCAGCGTATTGCGTTGCTTGTCCAAGCGGCGTGGCGGCCCCGTCGACGGTGATTTTTGTGAAGTAATCGTAGGGGCGCAGGTTTCCCATGACCTCGGTTGCGAAGTCCTCGACGGTCGCCTGTCCCGTGGCGCTGTCTTCGGCCATGCCTTCCATGACTGCGGCCGTGTACAGTTCGTCGAAGAGCCACTGTTCCTTGACTGCGGCAATCTTGCCGTCGGGCGCAAGCACGACGGTGCTGCGCACATCGATCCAGGCGTGGGGATGGGTCTGTCCTGCCCAGGGCCACAGCGCCATGCAGAGACCGCCGATCAGGAGGGCGAAGCGCCAGGAGCAAGGCGTAAGACGCCATCGAATCGATACAGGCTTTTCTTGGGTATCCATGCGCAGCATTATGCCTGCCCAGGTCGCCCTTGTCCCTGATGTTCCTGATATAAAATGCTATGTTATAACATAGCAAATATGATGTGATTCCAAGGCCTTGTCCAATCGCGAGACAGCCATCCATCATCCGAGTATTTCTTGATGAAAACCGAACCCCCGTTTCTTTCCGCGTTCATCGGGCGCAGTGCATCGTATCGAGTCGTGATTGCGCTGGCCGTTCTGGTGCCACTGTGGCTGGCCGTACGCTGGGCGGTGGCTTTGCCATGAACGTGTCTCCGGATTGTGAGCCTGTGCCGGCCATTCGCCTGCATGACGTGACGGTTTCGTATGATCGCCATCCGGCGGTGCATCACGTGTCGGGCGTCTTCAACCAAGGCAGCCTCACGGCAATCGTCGGGCCGAACGGTGCGGGAAAATCCACGCTGCTCAAGGCGCTGATGCGTGAAGGAGGGCAGCGGATCGAAGGGCGGATTGATCGTGGTGGTCTGTCCAGCCGTGATTTTGGCTATCTGCCCCAGGCGGCGGCGATCGATCGCCGCTTTCCTCTGACGGTTGCCGATGTGGTGTTGTTGGGTGGGTGGCACGTGTTCGGTGCGTTTGGCGGCATGACGCGCGTGCTGGCGGACCAGGCTCGCCAGGCACTTGCCATCGTCGGGTTGGAGGGGCTCGAACGGCGCCGCATCGAGACGTTGTCTTCGGGCCAGTTCCAGCGTGTGTTGTTTGCCCGGCTCATTCTGCAGAATGCCAAAGTCATTCTGCTCGACGAGCCCTTCACGGCAATCGATGCCCGTACCGTGCACGATTTGTTGGCCATCGTCCTGCGGTGGCATGAAGAAGGCCGTACGGTGATCGCCGTCCTGCATGATTTCGAGCAGGTGCGTGCCTATTTCCCGTCGACCCTGCTGCTGGCGCGGCGTGTGATCGCCTGGGGTTGCACGCAGACTGCGTTGACCGATGCCCGGCTGCGCGAAGCCCATGCGCTGGCGCAGGGCTGGGACGAGCGCGCCGGCATCTGTGAAAAAACGCCTCTGCGGAGCGTCGCATGAGCCTGTATGCGGCGCTGATCGCGCCTTTCGTGGATTACGGTTTCATGCGGCGGGCACTGCTGGCCTGTGTGTCGCTGGGGGTGGGCGCGGGGCCGGTCGGCGTGTTGCTGATGCTGCGGCGCATGAGTCTGATGGGGGATGCCATGAGCCATGCGGTGCTGCCGGGGGCTGCAGTCGGCTTTCTGGTGGCTGGCGGCTTGTCGCTGCCCGCCATGGGCCTGGGGGGATTGATTGCCGGGCTGGGCGTAGCGTTGCTGTCCGGGTTCGTCAGCCGGACGACACGGCTGCAAGAAGATGCCAGCTTTGCCAGTTTCTATCTGGCTTCTCTGGCGCTGGGGGTGTTGATCGTGTCCCTGAAGGGATCGAACATCGATCTGCTGCACGTGCTGTTCGGAACCATCCTGGCCATTGATGCGCCGGCCTTGCTGCTCGTGGCGAGCATCACATCCATCACACTGCTGGTGCTTGCGCTCGTGTATCGACCGCTCGTCGTCGAATGCTTCGACCCCGGGTTTCTGCGGGCTGTGGGGGCACGCGGCTTTTTCTACCACTTCGTTTTCCTGCTGCTCGTGGTGCTGAACCTGGTGGCGGGGTTCCAGACACTGGGCACCCTGATGTCCGTCGGCATGATGATGCTGCCTGCCGTGACGGCCAGGCTCTGGGCCGGCACGCTGGCCGGGATGGCTGCGGTTTCTGCGTTGGTGGCGTCGGTCTCCGGGTGGGCCGGACTGCTGGTTTCGTATCACCTGCGCTTCGCATCAGGCCCATCGATCATTCTGGTGGCGTTTCTTTTGTACAGCATGTCGCTGCTCGTGGCGCCTGATGGCGCTTTGCGACGTCTCATCAAGCGCCCGCATCTGGCGGGCTGAGTTCAACTTTCTGGAGGAAATCCATGAACTTGAAAGCATTTTTCGCCGTGGTTCTGGGGGCTGCCGCGATCAGCCTGGGCGGCGTGGCCCGGGCCGAGGCGATCAACGCGGTGACGAGCTTCGGCATCCTGGCCGATGTGGTGCGCAACGTGGGCGGCACGCACGTCAAGGTGCGCAGCCTGGTACCCCCCGGTGGGGATCCGCACGAATTCGAACCTTCGCCGGATGATGCCAAGGCGCTGAAAGCGGCGGATATCGTCTTTCTGAGTGGCGAGGGGTTGGAGTCGTGGTTTGAGCGTCTTGCCAAGGCGTCCGGCACGCAGGTTGCGCCGGTGGTGGTGTCAGAGGGCATCACCATTCGCACGATGGAAGAGGACGGTGAAACCGTGCGTGATCCGCATGTCTGGAACAGCATCCCCAATGTGCTGATCTGGGTCAGGAATATCGAAGCGGCGCTGTCTCGCAAGGCCCCCGAAGACGCGGCCGTGTTCAAGGAAAATGCGCAACGTTACGCCAAGCAGCTGGAGGCGCTCGATGCCAGCATTCGTGCCCGCATCGGCGCAGTTCCCGAAAATCGCCGCCAGGTCCTGACCAGCCATGATGCGTTTGGCTATTACGCTCAGGAATACGGGGTACGTTTTCTGGCGCCTCAGGGGGTGTCGACCGAGGCGGAGCCTTCGGCGGCACAGATCGCTGAACTCATCGATCAGATCAAGCGTGATCACATCCAGGTGTATTTCATCGAAAACTCGAACAGTGCCCAGTTGGTCGAACAAGTCGCCAAGGCTACCGGGGCGCGGCCAGGGGGCGAACTGTATCCCGAATCACTGTCGCCGGCAGGCGGGCCGGCCGCGACCTATGTCAAGCTGATGGAACACAATACAGACCAGATCGTGTCGGCCATTGCCAGGTAAGTACTGGCTATGCCCCGGCGCTCCGGTCTGTTTGGAGACCGTATTGGGGCAATGACAGGCGGCGCACTGTAAACTGTCGGCTATGACTCAAAAGCTCAAACCCGCTTCCGGTCTGCCAGCCAAGGTCGCCTCGCAACTCGAGGCGGCCCAGGCGCATTGCCGCGCGCTGGGCAGCCGGTTGACCGCCCAGCGCAAAGAGGTCTTTGAGCTGCTGTTGTTGCGTGGGGGCGCGGCCAAGGCCTATGACCTGCAAGACGATATGCGCGAACGCCATGGGCGTGTCGCGCCATCGACGGTGTATCGCGCGCTGGAATTCCTGATGGCCCAGCATCTGGTGCACCGGGTCGATGCCTTGAACACATTCATCGCCTGCAACGCCGAGCACCAGGCACACCATCCCTTGCTGCTGGTGTGCTCGCGGTGCGAGGCCGTCACCGAATTGCAGGACGACGAAACGTCCGAACTCGTGTTCGCCAGGCTGCGCCAGGCCGATTCTGGCTTTCTGGGGGCGGATATCGAGGTCAAGGGGGTCTGCGGGAAATGCCGGGCCCAGGAAACCAAAGAGGCCGCTCGTGCCTGATCAAGCCGGCCGGTGACCCGTTGTGTCCATGATGGGGGGCGCATGATTCGCAAGACGATCAATGTGGCGTTCACGTCCGATGATTGGCGCGGCGTTGCCCTGTCCAATTTCAGCCTGACCCCATTCGAACTGGATGGTGTATGGCTGGCCTCTGTCGAA
>NZ_JAVERO010000170.1:0-3567 GCF_034007085.1 Castellaniella sp.
TTGGGATGAATCGACAGCGAGTGCCTTGGGTCTCGAACCGGAACGAGGGCATCGAATTTGCCTGCACTGTCCCATTCGACCCAGATCACATCCCGTTCCTCGACTTCAAAGAAGCGACACAGGCGAGGCCAGAAGAACGCGAGGATTTCTCCAATCGCGTTCGTCGCCGATGCTCCCGCGTTGGCCAACCCGATCGCCTCCAGATCGGCCACCAGAGCAAGCACAGCGCCGCTATCAAGCGCGACAGCGGCGAGCGCAAGGCCACCGTCGCTGGACTCGACAGGCGCCTGGCCAGCGACGGGGACTGCAAACCGCGAGAGATGCCGCAGCATTCTGGAGCGTGCGCCGGAGGGATCGTGATCCATGGGAATCGGTGTCGGATGGTGATGCGTAAATGTAGCATTATCCCGTTCTACCATTGGTTTTTTAACTTGCGCGTGGAAGGGATCATTGCTATGATCGTCATTACTTCACTAATGACGCCGTTTTGCGAGAATTCTGAAACGCTAAAAATTCGGGTTTTTCATTTTTGGTGTCACCCTCAAAACCGCCTTTTACGCCCAGACAACATCATGAAGCTCACAGCAGGAACACCGCGGCCGCGTCAGGCCATGATCATCAGGAAGTCAGGCTCGGCCGCACGACTGCAGGCGCTCGGTGGCTGGGTTGGCGGTTCGATCGGGCAAACCGAGGCGTTGGCAGGCATTGATACCCAGTCCCATGCCGAACGATCCGCGCTCTGGAACAAGTTTCGCCACCTCTTTGGTGGTGACTCGCAGGCACTCGTCGATGCGGTAATGGACCATTGCGCCGCAATCACCCTGCGCCGCATCAAGAACGGCGAGCTGTGCCTGTTGCAGGCTCACTACCAAACAGGAACATGGAGAGATCAATGAACCATCTGGGATTGGATTGCGGGTGTGCGTCATGAGTGAGGTGGCAAAGTGCATTGCACTGCAAACTCACCTACTTTGTGTCGATCTACAAGCCGAAAGGACCTTGACATGCGAAAGCCACCGATCAAGCCGGGCTTTGTTTGCCCGCACACTGGCCGCGTGGCCGTCCTGGTCAGGGACTACGCCAACAGCGACTTGAATGGTGATACCCCGGCCTACTGGTACAGCGCCCAGGCCGAAGAGTGGGGGCTTGATCCGTGGCGACTGGTGGAAGGTGTCGATCCGCACACGCAGGGCGGCTCAATGGACGTTTGCTTTGCTGATGGGTCGAGCAAGACGGTCGGGCCGCTGATGACCTTCTTTCTCGCGGCCGCCGATGCGGCACGGCTGGAAAATACGACGGGCATGTCCGGGGATATGGGGGGACGGTAAATGCGCGATGACCCCACACACTCCGCCGATCTGGCCGGGCATGTGCGCTCGACCGAGGGGCTAGGCGCCGCCGTGCGTGCCGCCTGCCCGCTTCGCATTCGCCCAGATACTGAGGCCGGATGCTGCAGGTGGGACACGTTCCTGCAGGGCTTTTCTGATGCGTGGGCGCGACACGGCGGCCTTCCAACCGATCTTCAATGGCGCGAAGCCGAACGAGATTGGCGAGCCAACAGCACGGGATGGGAAGCGGCGCAGATTGCAAAGGCCAAGGCAAGGGAGCGCGCAGCGAAGGCCGCTGCAAAGCCGCTGATCTGGCTCGGTGGTTGCAACTACGCAGAAGCCGGCTCGCCTACGGCACTCAAATATGGACGCCAGAAATCTGGCGGCACCGACCCAGGGTTGGCCGGCTGATGCCGGCGGTACAGGAGCATGCAAATGAGAAAAAGCGACACGCCGGCCTCAGTCCGGCCGAACAACGATTTAGACCCGCTGCCGGAAGCCGGAATGACGGAGATGAACCCTTACCTTGCCCGTGGGTTGATGGACCCTCACGGCAGCAAAGCGGTTCTGTCCTGGTATGACGCCGAACAGATGCATGCCTACGCTTCAGCCGCCGTCGCCGCAGAGCGCAAGCGGTGGGAGGAAGCCGTGCGCAAAACGTGGCTCATGGTGGACCCGTTCAAGCCAGCGGGAGAGCCGGACAGCTATGCGCGAGGGCATGACCGCGGAATCATGAACGCCCTGACCACTCTGCGGATGAACCGCAATGTCTAACTTCATGTTGAAACCACCATCCGCTGAAGTCATGAAAATCCTCGACGGTCTAGGTCTCGCGATCGGTTCTCGACAAGTTGAGATCACCGACTTCAAGCAGGCCGAGGCTGGCTACGTGCATCACAGCACGGTGCCCGTCGCTCTTGTCGGGTACGCGGTTGTTTCGCCGACATTCGCGCGGGGCCGCTTTCCAAAGTATTCCTTCATCGACCTGATCCAGAAGCGGCCGTCGATGGATGAAAGCGAAGCTATCGCACTCTCAGCAGTGTGCGGCGCCGATGTCACTCCACCGTTCTGGGGAAATCCTGTTCCCTTCGGCAAGCACCTCTGGGATGTCATCGGCCGATATGACCTCGGCGCGTTTTTCGAGCGCGTGGAGCGCCGCTACGGCGGCGAAGGCGACCATTACTTAATGCGGCCCCGTGGATTTTTGTGGGATGGCCACGAGCAGATGGAGATCACTGGCGCTTTGCAACAGTGGAGGCGTGATTACAAGGCGCTCCCGCCCGTTCGCCAGTTGATGGTTGCCTCCGTGCTGCAACTGTATCGTCAAGGGCCGGACGCCCATTGGATGGTGCGTGTCCCGAAGAATTGGCATGCGGCCGAAGGCATCGAGATACTGCGTGATCAAGGAGCATTGCGCGACTGGGGGAAGCTCTACGCAACCTACCCAGGTTGGTAATCACAGATGACATCGGATCATTTGGCAATTCAAGTCGCAGCCAATCACCCAGTCAAAATCCTGACTGAGGAAGACGACGCCAGCGCTCTCGCCGCGTGGCTGCATTCTCTCGCCGGCGTGCGGGCCTCGACCAACACCTTCGACACCTACAGCTTCGAGGCGGCGCGGTGGCGGGCTTTCCTCGAACTCCGCCATGGGCCGAGCGCCACGCTGCTCGCCATGGCCACCGAGGCCGACGCGATGGACTATCTGCGGGCGTTGCAGGGCGAACCTGTATCGGGCCGGCAGGCTGGGCGTATGAGCGACGGAAAAGGCAGGCATGAGGCTCGACCCTTGCCCTACTTCACAAAGCCGCTGCAGCTCCGCTCCGCACGCACCTGCATTGCCCGGCTGATGTCGCTCTACGCCTGGCTGTTGGACAAGAACAATTTCCCGAAAACCCATAGGGCCTACCTGGAACACAACCCCTTTCACAACCTGGCCAAGCGCGAGCTGCGCGGCGTTGTTCAACTCCAGGTCAAACGCCTGTTTCCCGAAAAGGCGCTGGTCGCCATGCTCGAAGCGGCGCAACGGGACTGCGATGCCCATGCGGTCGACACACCTGGATGGTCGAGCCGCACGGCTCGCCGGACGCGCCTGCGTGCGGAGCGCACGCGCTGGATATTGATCCTGCTGTTCGTCGCCTGGCTGCGCCGTGACGAGCTGGCCAGGTTGCGCATGAGCGACTTCCACCACGAACATTTGGAAGGCAAGTGGACGCTGCAAACCTTGGGTAAGGGAAAC
>NZ_JAVERO010000171.1:0-3564 GCF_034007085.1 Castellaniella sp.
GCTGCGGGCCGCGATGGCCGTGCTGGGCATATTCGTGGTGCTGTTCATCTATCCGGGCCCGTCGATGATCTACGACATCCTGGCCCAGCCCATGCTGGCCTCGCTGCCCCAGGGCACGCGCATGATCGCCACCGGGGTCATCACGCCCTTCATGGTGCCGATCAAGGTCACCCTGCTGGCGTCCTTCATACTGGCCCTGCCGTTCGTCCTGTACCAGGCCTGGGCCTTTGTCGCGCCGGGCCTGTACCGCCACGAACAGCGCCTGGCGCTGCCCCTGATCGTCTCCAGCACCCTGCTGTTCCTGCTGGGCATGGCGTTCTGCTATTTCGTGGTTTTCCACACGGTCTTCAACTTCATTGCCCATTTCGCGCCGCAGTCCATCACGCCAGCGCCTGATATCGAGGCCTACGTCAATTTCGTGCTGACCCTGTTCATCGCCTTCGGCGTGACCTTCGAGGTCCCGATTGCGGTCATCCTGCTGGTCAAGACCGGCATGGTCTCGGTCAAGAAACTGCGCGAAGTCCGGGGCTATGTGATCGTCGGCGCCTTCGTGCTGGCTGCCGTGGTGACGCCGCCCGATGTGCTCAGCCAGATCCTGCTGGCCGCGCCGCTGTGCCTGCTGTACGAAATCGGCATCCTGGCCGCCTCGGCCATCGAAAAGCGCAAGCCGGCCGAAGACGAAGCCGATGCAGGCACTGCGCTGCAGACGACCGACGAGCCACCGCAGGATTGATGCGGGCGACCGCACGCCACGGCGTGCATGTCCGATTTCATTCCAGCACCCGATCCAGCACCTGCAGGAAAGCATCCGCTTTCCTGAACCCCACCACCCGGGCCTCGGGCAACATTTGCCCAGCGGCAAAAAACAAGATCCCCGGCGGGCCGAACAGGTCGAAATGCGCCAGCAGGGCGCGGTCTTCGTCCGTCATGCGGGTGACGTCCGCCTGCAACAGCAGCATCCGACTCATGCGTTCGGCTACGGCCGGATCGCTGAAGGTGAATTTTTCCATTTCCAGGCAGGACACGCACCAGTCGGCATAGAAATCCAGCATCACGGGCCGGTCGCTGGCCGCCAGCCGCGCCTCCAGATCCGCCAAGGACGTCACACGCGTGAAGCGGGCCCGGATGACGGCAGGGTCTGCGGCAGCCGCCACGCCACCGGCACTGGCGCCGGCGGCGCCCACGGTAAAGGGCGCCAGGGGGCGCAGCATGTCGTGCCCTCCGGCCAGCAGACCCGCGCCCTGCGCCAGCCCCCACAATGCCAGCAACAAGGCCAGGGCGCGCGCCAGCAGCCGCAATGGCCCGGCCTGGCTGGCATCACCCTGGGACGCCGCCGACCAGACCAGCAGCGCAGCCCACAGTGCCAGCACGACCCAGCCCGCCACATACAGCCCGTCCGCCAGTAGCGGTCGCGCCATCCACCAGGCCGTTGCCAGCAGCAGCAGGCCAAACCCAGCCTTCAGCGGCGTCATCCAGCCCCCGGCGCGCGGCAGCAGGGCGCCCGCGCCCGCGCCCACGGCCAGCAACAGTAGCCCCTCGCCCCAGGCCAGGGCAAACAGGGCCGCGCCGCCCACCACGACATCACCGGTCTGCGAGATGAACAACAGCACGCCAGCCAGCGGTGCCGCCATGCAGGGGCCAACGATCAAGGCGGACAGCAGACCCATCACGAACACCCCGCCCGCGTGGCCACCCGGCAAGCGCTGCAAGCGCGCCTGCAGCGCCGACTGCAGGCCGACCGGAGCCTGCAGGGTAAAGACATCCAGCATCGCCAGCGCGAACAGCGCCAGCAGCACGGCAAAGGTGCCCAGCACCCAGGGCGACTGCAGCCAGGCAGCCAGGCCCGCGCCCAGCAGTCCAGCCGCCACCCCCAGCGCGGTATACACCAGGGACATGCCCAGCACATACAGGGCTGCCAGCCCGAGGCCACGCGCCCGGCCCACCGCGCCACCGCCGGAAATCACGGCCAGCAGAATAGGCACCATGGGCAGCACGCAGGGGGTGAGCGACAGCAGGATGCCCAGGAGCAGGCTCAGCGCCAGAATCTGCCACAGCGGGGCCTGATGCAGCCAGGCCGCCATGCCCACATCGCTCAGGTCCAGCCAGGATGCGCCCTCCGGCCTGAAGGCTCCAGCCTGCGCTGCGCCTGCCGGGGCCTGTGTCGCCGATCCAGAAGCCGTCGATGCAAGCGCCGCAGCCTCGTCGCGTGGCGGCGGCACCCGGTCACGCACCGAATCGCCCACCGCCCGATAGCCACTGCCATCGGCCTGCAAGACCAACGTCTGCGTCATGGGGGGATAGCACAGGCCCGCATCCGCGCAACCCTGGCTGGTGACGGACACCTGCAGGGGGCCCGCTGCACCTGGCTGCAGCGCCGCCCGCAGCGTCACCTGATCATGGAAGACCTCCATGTCCTGATCGAACGTCGGGTCGTACTTGACCTGCCCGCGCGGCAGCAGCAGGGCGTCGCCCCAGGCCGGGGCCCGGGTCTCGGTATCTGCGGGGCTCAGGTCGGATCGCCGGAACAGCAGCAAGCCGCCCTGCGCATCCTCGATGCGCACCTCGAAGCGGTCCCGATACATGTAATAACCCGGCGCGATCTGCCAATGCAGATCCAGGGTCAGGGGGTCGGCCATGGCGACCGATTCGACGAAGGCTTGCTCGGGGTCCAGGAATTCGTCCGCCGCCCAGGCCGCCACCGAAGCCAGCAGGCCGCCCAACAGCAGCAACAGCAGGCCCGCCAAGTGGTGCGGCAGCCGGCGCGCCCACGAAAAAAACGGACCCGGCGTCCGCTGCGAATCCAGGTCCTGCAGGTACGGCATGGAAGTATTCCTTGGAGACAGTATCGGGAACGTTCCGTCAGGCATCCCCGGCGGCATTCTGGACGGCGGCCCGTGTGGCCTGGGCAACCCAGGCCAGGTAGTCACGACTGCCCGCCGGCGCGCCCAGCACCACGAATTCGGGGATCTCGTAGGGATGCAGTTCGCACAGCCGCGCATACAGGGCAGGCAGCGCATCCGCCGTGGTCTTGAAGGTCAGCTGGACCTCGTCCGTGCCTTCGAGTTCGCCCTGCCACAGATACATGGACACGACGGCCGGCCCCACCTGCGCGCAGGCAACCAGAGATGCTTCGACCAGCACATGGGCAATGCGCTTGGCCAAAAGTTCGTCAGGTGCGGTGCTCAGCACCACCACCGTATCGGTGGGCGCGCCCGCCTGGCGCACGACCGGCGTGACATCGCCGCCAAGTATCTGATCTGTCATGGTTTCACGGCAAGGTGGACAATGCGCCCATTGTACCTGCGGCAGGCCCCGGCCAGCATGACTCAATGCAAAACGGACCCTGCAGGGTCCGTTCTGTCACACGCTGCCGTCAGCAGCGACACACGTCACCCCACAGGGGGCGCGGTGGGGCTTATTCGCCGGCGGGCGCCTCGTATTCCGGGCGATCGACCAGTTCCATGTAGGCCATGGGGGCATTGTCGCCCTGGCGGAAACCCATCTTCAGCACACGGGTGTAACCCCCGTTGCGCGCGGCAAAGCGCGGTCCGATGTCATTGAACA
>NZ_JAVERO010000172.1:0-3549 GCF_034007085.1 Castellaniella sp.
AAAATACGTCACCCAGATCGCCCCGAAATCGGGTGCCGCGCCCGAACGGTATTGCAGCAGACGATCGTGCCACTGGCGGTAGATTTCGGTGCCGGGCTGGCCCAAGGCCTGGTGGACGCCGACCCGCTGCAGGCTGTGGAATTCGCCGAATTCCCATTCCAGGTCATCGCAGGTCACGAATTGCCCCAGGCCCGGATGGAAGGGGCCGACGTGGTAGTCCTCCAGGTAGACCTCGATGAAGGTCTTCCAGTTGTAATGGCAGGGGTGGATTTCCACATGGTCCAGGACATAGTCCGAAAAGTCGAATTCCGGCCGTGTGAACAGCGCGCCGATATCGCCCAGGGGATCGCGCGCGCCTTCGAACAGCAGGCCGTGGCAATCATGCAGCGGGAATTCCCGCAGCCGCAGGTCCGGTTTTTCGGGGAACAACGGGGCATTCAGCAGATTGCCCTGGGTGTCGTAGCTCCATTGGTGAATCGGGCACAGGATGCGCCCACCCGTGCTGCACAGATTGCCGGCGGCGCAATCGGCGTTGCGGCCGTCCTGGCTGCCCAGCATCAGGGCCTGGCGGTGGCGGCAGACGTTCGACAGCAGGCGTACGTCAGTGCGGTCGCGCAGCAGGACGCGCCCGCCGCCCTCGTGGGCCAGGGTGCGCCAGTCGCCGGGATTCGGCACCATGTTTCTGTGTCCGACGTAACGTGCGCTGCGTTCGAAGATCTGGCTGCGTTCCCGCGCCAAGATGGCCGGGTCGAAATAGTGATGGACCGGAAGCTGGCTGGCCAGATCCGCGCCGGAAGGGATGTGAGGATTGGTCATGGATTCCCCCCGCAAGAATAAAACCGTCCAGGATGTCGTCCGGGCGGCCGTCCGCGCCCGGCACAGGGGACGGAATTGTACCCCACCCCGAAATCGCCATTGGGGACGGGATGGTTTCATGGTCTGGCGGGGTTCCCGTACAATCCAGTCTGGAATGCTCAGATAACAGTCATGGTCAACGATCAAACCCCGCCGCCGGACAACGCGCTCCGGTTCGCCGATCCATTGCCCCAGGATTTCGAGACGGCGCTGGCCGAACTCGAAACACTGGCTGGCCGCATGAACGATGGCGATCTGGGCCTGGACGAATCCATTGCCCTGTACCAGCGTGGCGTCGCCCTGGCCCAGGTGTGCCAGCAGCGGCTGGCAGCCGTCGAACAACAGGTCCAGGTGCTGCAGGGCCAACTGCTCCAGCCGTTCGATGACGCCGCCGCGCGAGATGCGACATGAACGCCGCATTGGGGCCCTTCGACGCCTGGCTGAGTGACCGGGTGGATCACATCGCCGCGGTGCTGGACGATCTGCTGCCGGCGGGCCAGGATGACCCTGCGCGTCTGCACGAGGCCATGCGCTACGCCGTGCTCGGGCCGGGCAAGCGGGTGCGCGCCGCCCTGGTCTACGCCGCTGGCGAGGCCAGCCGCGTACCCAACGGGACGGCAGCCGCCCAGGATCTCGCGCTGGACGCCGCCGCTGCCGCAGTGGAATTGATCCACGCCTATTCGCTGGTCCATGACGATCTGCCCTGCATGGATGATGATGACCTGCGGCGGGGCCGGCCTACCGTGCATCGCCAGTTCAACGACGAGGCCCTGGCCATGCTGGCTGGGGACGCGCTGCAACCCCTGGCCTTTGACTGCCTGGCGCAAATGCCCATTGCGCCGGCCCTGACGGTCCAGGCGGTCCAGCTGCTGGCGCGTGCGGTCGGCAGTGACGGCATGGTCGGCGGCCAGGCCATCGATTGCGCCAGTGTCGGCCAGGCGCTGCCGATCGAGGCACTGCAACACATGCATCGCATGAAAACCGGCGCCCTGCTGGAAGCCAGCGTGCTGCTGGGCGGGGTGGTGGCCGGGGCCAGCAGCACGACACGCGCCGGCCTGGAATCCTACGCCTCGGCCATGGGCCTGGCATTCCAGGTGGTGGACGACATCCTGGACGTGACCGCCGATTCGGCCACCCTGGGCAAGACAGCCGGCAAGGACGCCGCGCAGGGCAAGCCGACCTACGTGTCCATCATGGGGCTGGATGGTTCACGCGAACTGTTGGGCAGCCTGCGCGAACAGGCCCATGCCGCGCTGCTGCCGCTCGGGCCGTCGGCCTGCCGCCTGCGCGAACTGGCCGACTACATCATTGGCCGGTCCCATTGACGCGGACGGGCCCCGGATCCAAAGCACCATGACTAGACTACTGAAAGGCATCCAATCGCCAGCGGACCTGCGCCGACTGGACCGTCGGGACCTCAAGGAACTGGCGGTTGAATTACGGGCATTCTTGCTGGACGCCGTGTCACGCACCGGGGGGCACCTGTCCTCGAACCTGGGCACGGTCGAACTCACCCTGGCGTTGCACTATGTGTTCGACACGCCCGAAGACCGGCTGGTCTGGGACGTGGGCCATCAGTCCTATCCGCACAAGATTCTCACGGGCCGCCGCGAAGCGATGGCCGGTCTGCGCCAGCAAGGCGGGATTTCCGGCTTTCCAAAACGTGCCGAATCGCCCTATGACGCCTTTGGCACGGCGCACTCGTCGACCTCGATCTCGGCGGCGTTGGGCATGGCGGTGGCCTCGCGCAATGCCGGTTCCAGTCGCCAGCACATCGCTGTCATCGGCGATGGGGCCATGACGGCCGGCATGGCTTTCGAGGCCCTGAACAACGCGGGTGTCACGCCAGACGTCAACCTGCTGGTGGTGCTCAACGACAACGACATGTCGATCTCGCCGCCGGTGGGCGCGCTGAACTATTATTTTGCCCGCCTGCTGTCGGGCCAGTTCTACGCCCACGCCAAAAACATGGGCCGGGCCGTGCTGCAGCACGTGCCGCCCGTACTGGCGCTGGCGCGCAAACTGGAAGGCCATGCCAAGGGCATGCTGTCGCCGGCCACCCTGTTCGAGGAACTGGGCTTCAACTACATGGGGCCGATCGACGGCCACGACCTGGACGTGCTGATCCCCACGTTCGAAAACCTGCGCCGGCTCGGGGGGCTGCAGTTCCTGCATGTGGTCACGCGCAAGGGCCAGGGCTACAAGCTGGCCGAGGCCGACCCGGTCCTGTACCACGTCCCGGGCAAATTCGATCCTTCGGTCGGCATTCAGAAACCCGCCGCGTCCGCGCGCCGGTCCTTCACTCAGGTCTTCGGCACCTGGCTGTGCGACATGGCGGCCGCCGACGATCGCCTGGTCGGCATCACGCCAGCCATGCGCGAGGGCAGCGGTCTGGTCGAATTCGAGCGCCGTTTCCCGCAGCGCTATTTCGACGTCGGCATCGCCGAGCAGCATGCGGTGACCTTTGCCGCCGGGCTGGCCTGCGAGGGCTGCAAGCCCGTGGTGGCCATCTATTCCACCTTCCTGCAGCGCGGCTACGATCAGCTGATCCACGACGTGGCCCTGCAGAATCTGGACGTGACCTTTGCCCTGGACCGGGCCGGTATCGTCGGCGCCGACGGGGCGACCCATGCCGGCAACTACGACATCGCCTACCTGCGCTGCATTCCGAACATGGTGATCGCCACGCCTTCG
>NZ_JAVERO010000173.1:0-3546 GCF_034007085.1 Castellaniella sp.
CAGTTCGCCGCCGAAGGCCACGACGAAGGTCTTGCCACGGAAGTCATGCACATACGGCGCGACCTCGCGGAACCATCGCACGAACTGCGCGGGAGCGAATTCGGGGGCGTCCTGGGCGGAATAGGTGTCGATTTCGGTGGGGCTCATGGCGGGCGGGGGGTGGGCCTCGGTTTCTTGCGATAGCGAAATTATAATGAGCGATTGCCTGTTTCCTGACCCTATGCCAGAAAAACCATCGCAATCGGCCCGGCGGGAACCCGCCCGGTCCGTGCCGCCACGTCCGCCATCCGGCGCCGGTGATCGACCCCTGCCCCTCATCCAGTATCCGGAAGACCTGCCCGTCAGTGCCTGCCGCCAGGAAATCGCGCGCGCCATTGCCGACCACCCGGTGGTCATCGTTTGCGGCGAGACCGGTTCGGGCAAGACCACCCAGCTGCCCAAGATCTGCCTGGAACTGGGCCGAGGTCGCGCCGGGATGATCGGCCATACCCAGCCGCGCCGCCTGGCGGCGACTTCTGTTGCCCAGCGCGTGGCCGAGGAACTGCGCACGGAACTTGGCGACTGGGTGGGCTACCAGATCCGCTTTTCCGAACGGGCCGGTCCGGCGACGGCCATCAAGCTGATGACCGACGGCATTCTGCTGGCCGAAACCCAGCGCGATCCCCTGCTGCGCCGCTACGACACCCTGATCATCGACGAGGCGCACGAGCGCAGCCTGAACATCGATTTCCTGCTGGGTTTCCTGAAACGCCTGCTGACGCGCCGCAAGGACCTGAAGCTGATCATCACCTCGGCCACCATCGATGCCGAGCGCTTTGCCCGGCATTTTGGCTCGCCGGAACGGCCGGCGCCGGTAATCCAGGTTTCGGGGCGACTGTTTCCCGTCGAGTTGCGCTATCGTCCCGTGCGTCAGGATGACGATGACAATCCCGCTGGCCGCAGGCCGGGGCAGGGGGACGAGGAACGCGACCTGGTCGACGCGGTCGTGGACGGTGTGGACGAGTGCGCCCGTCATGGCACGGGCGACGTGCTGGTTTTCCTGCCCGGTGAGCGTGAAATCCGCGAATGTGCCGAGGCCCTGCGCAAGCGCCACCCGGCTGGTGCCCTGGTGTTGCCGCTGTATGCGCGGCTGTCACGTGCCGAGCAGGAACAGATCTTCCATCCGCGCGGCAATGCCCGGCGCATCGTGCTGGCGACCAATGTGGCGGAAACGTCGCTGACGGTGCCCGGCATCCGTTATGTCGTGGACAGCGGCCTGGCGCGCATCAAGCGATATTCCTGGCGCAGCAAGGTCGAGCAGCTGCGCATCGAACCGATCAGCCAGGCCTCGGCCAACCAGCGCGCCGGCCGCTGCGGCCGCCTGGGGCCGGGGGTGTGTGTGCGCCTGTTTGCCGAAGACGATTTCAAGCAGCGCCCAGCCTTCACGGATCCGGAAATCCTGCGTTCGTCCCTGGCGTCCGTCATCCTGCGGATGAAATCGCTGCGGCTCGATGACATCGAGGCCTTTCCGTTCGTCGATCCGCCGACAGGGCGGGCCATCGCCGACGGCTACCAGCTGCTGCAGGAACTGGGCGCGCTCGACGAGAACAATCGCCTGACCGCCGTGGGTCGCGTCCTGGCGAAACTGCCGGTCGATCCGCGGATTGCACGCATGATCTTTGCCGCGCATGAACACCAATGCCTGACGGAAATCCTCGTCATTGCCTCGGCCCTGTCGGTCCAGGACCCGCGCGACCGTCCCATGCAGGCGCGTGAGGCTGCCGACCATGCCCATGCCCAGTTCAACGACAAGCAGTCCGAATTTCTCGCCTGGCTGAAGCTGTGGCAGTGGTATGGCGATCAGGTTGCGCACAAGGCCTCCCAGCGCAAGCTGGTCGAACAGATTCGCGCCAAATTCCTGTCGCCCATCCGCTTGCGCGAATGGCATGACACGCACACGCAATTGCTGGCCCTGGCGCGGGAACAGGGCTGGCGTCTGAACCAGACCCCGGCCACGCGCGAGCAGATCCATGGGGCGCTGCTGGCTGGGTTGCTGGGCAATATCGGCATGAAATCCGAGGACGGCGGCCTGTACCAGGGCGCACGCGACATCCGCTTTGCCATCCACCCCGGCTCGCCTCTGCAGAAAAAGGCCGGTCGCTGGGTGCTGGCCGCCGAACTGGTGGAAACCACACGCCTGTACGCCCGCTGTGTGGCGCAGATCGAGCCCGCCTGGGTCGAGCGCGCGGGCGCGCATCTGCTCAAGCGCGCCTGGTCCGATCCGCGCTGGGAAAAAAAGGCCGGCCAGGTCGTGGCCAACGAACGGGGCACGGTGCACGGCCTGCCGGTCTACAGCGGACGCCGTGTGCACTATGGCCGCATCGACCCCAAGGCCGCGCGGGAAATCTTCATCCGGGATGCTCTGGTGCCGGGCGACATCGACAGCAAGCTGCCGTTCATCGTCCACAACCGGCGGCTGATCGCGTCCATCGAGCGGCTCGAACATCAAAGCCGCCGTCCTGATATCTTGGTGGACGATGCGCTGATCCATGGTTTCTACGATAGCCGGATTCCTGCGGATGTCTGCCAGACGGCCACGCTGGAAGCCTGGTTCAAGAGTCTGGATGCCGAGGCCGCCGCGCGGCTGAATCTGAGCCGTGACGAACTCATGCGCCACGATGCCGCCGGCGTCACGACGGACGTCTTTCCGCGTCGCCTGGCCTGGGCTGGGACCGAACTGGCGGTGGACTACCATTTCGAGCCTGGTTCGCCGCGCGACGGCATGACGCTGACCGTGCCGCTGTTCGCGCTCAACCAGATCGATGCCGCACGCTGTGAATGGCTGGTGCCCGGCATGCTCAAGGAAAAAGCCCATCTGTTGCTGAAATCCCTGCCACAGAAACTGCGTCGCCATTGCGTGCCGCTGCCCGACTATGCGGCCGGTTTTCATGAACGCTGGTTCGAGCGCGCCGCCGATCCCGGCATGGGCCTGCTCGATGCGCTGGCGCAGGATATCTGGGCCCAGTGCCGGGTGCGCGTCCAGGCCACCGATTTCAAGCTCGAAACCCTGCCGCCGCATCTGTTCATGAATTTCAAGGTGGTCGATGAGCACGGCCGCATGCTGTCGGGCGGACGCAGCCTGGACCAGTTGCGCGCCGAGCATGGCCGCCAGGCCCAGGCTTCTTTCCAGCAGCTGGCTTCTCGTGACCACCAGGCGGCCCGGGCGCTGGATCACGAAGGCCTGACGGCCTGGACCTTTGGCGAACTGCCCGAGTTGCTGGAAATCCAGCGTGGTGGGCAGTCCCTGATCGGCTATCCGGCACTGCGCGACCGCGGTGAGTCCTGCGACCTGGACGTTTTCGACGATCCCCAGGAGGCCCGGCGCGTGCATGCAGCCGGCCTGCGCCGCTTGTTTCGCCTGGCCTTGCGGGAACAGGTGCGTTATCTGGAAAAGAACCTGCCGGACCTGACCCGCATGGGCATGCTGTACATGGACCTGGGCACCCAGCAGGAACTGCGCGACCAACTGATCGACGCGGCGCTGGATCAGGCCTGCCTGATGGAGCC
>NZ_JAVERO010000174.1:0-3540 GCF_034007085.1 Castellaniella sp.
CGAGATGTATAAGATCGAGATCCTTAGCGAAATCCCAGAAGATCAAGTGATAAGCACCTATACTCAGGGGGATTTTATAGATCTCTGCCGCGGACCGCATATCAGCTCCACCGGCAAGATAAAGGCCGTGAAGCTTCTGAAAAGCTCCGGTGCATACTGGCGGGGCGACGAAAAGAATAAGATGCTCAAACGCATCTATGGCATCAGCTTCCCTACAAACAAGGAACTCAAAGAGTATTTGAACTTTTTGGAAGAAGCCGCCAAACGCGATCATCGCAAGCTGGGCAAAGACCTCGATCTATTTTCCATCAGCGATGAAGTTGGCGCCGGACTGGTGTTGTGGCATCCCAATGGCGCGATGATCAGGCATTTGATCGAAGCGTACTGGAAAGACGCGCATCTAAGAAATGGCTACAAGCTGGTCTATTCTCCGCACGTGGGGCGTAGCAATCTGTGGGAAACCAGCGGACACTTGGGATTCTATAAAGAGAACATGTATTCCAAAATGGATGTGGAATCTCAGGATTATTACATCAAGCCGATGAACTGTCCTTTCCACCTCAGCATATACAACGCCAGCCATCACAGCTATAGGGAACTTCCGGTTCGACTGGCAGAATTGGGTACAGTATACCGCTATGAACGCAGCGGCGTATTGCACGGTTTGATGCGGGTTCGCGGTTTTACTCAAGACGACGCGCACATCATCTGTACTCCGGATCAAGTGAGCGATGAAGTGGAAAAGTTGATTGTATTCTCACTGGATATGCTGAAAAGCTTTGGCTTCAAGGAATTCATGATCTATCTTTCCACAAAGCCAGAAGCGGCAGTGGGCGAAGACGCGGATTGGGAGATGGCCACCCAGAGTTTGAAAGCTTCATTAAACAAGCTCAATTTGGATTTCAGCGTGGATGAAGGCGGCGGAGCTTTTTACGGTCCCAAGATCGATATCAAGATCAAAGACGCCATCGGCAGAGCCTGGCAATGCACCACCATCCAGTTTGATTTTAACCTGCCGGAACGATTTGATATGCAGTATATCGGAGCGGATAATCAAGCTCATCGCCCTTATATGATTCACAGGGCTGTTCTGGGCTCTGTGGAGCGTTTCTTTGCCACTCTGCTGGAGTATCATGGCGGAAATCTTCCGCTGTGGCTCGCCCCGGTGCAAATGATGATACTTCCCATCACCGACGCGCAATTGGACTATGCCAAAGATTTGCAAAGCAAGCTACTGGAAGAAGGCTTACGCTGTGAAGTGGACAGTCGCAGTGAGAAGATTGGCTACAAGATCCGGGATGCTGAGCTAAAGAAAATCCCCTTTATGTGCATCGTAGGCAAAAGAGAGGCCGAAGAAGGCAGCGTTACTCTGCGGCGTCACACACAGGGAGATTTGGGATCAATGGATTTCCCCACAGCGTTGGCCAAGATCAAGCACGAGTTATGAGTATCTTTGAGAGCATCAGAGAGGAACTATTGAAAGAGGCTTCCGCCATCACCACGATGGCGGAGGAGCTCGATAAAGCAGAAGTAGAAAAAGCATTTACTTATCTCATAGATTGCAAAGGCAAGGTGGTGGTAACGGGAATCGGCAAAGCGGGAATTATCGCCCGCAAGATATCTGCAACCCTCGCCAGCACAGGCACAAGCTCCATATTCCTGCACGCCGCTGAAGGCATTCATGGGGATTTGGGTATGCTCAACGCTCAGGACGTGGTAATGGCTGTATCAAACAGTGGTAGTACTTCAGAAATACTGGCGATCATACCTTTCATCAAATTCATCGGCATCCCGCTGATCAGCCTCACCGGTAATCCGGATTCACAATTGGCGAAAGCCTCCGATGCAGTGCTCTGTACCAGAGTAGATTCGGATTTGGAACCTCTGGGGATGGTGCCCACTTCCAGCACCACTGTTGCTTTGGCATTGGGAGACGCGCTGGCTATCGCTTTGTTGAAAGATCGCAATTTTTCACTTAACGATTTTGCCCGTTTTCATCCGGGCGGTGCCATCGGTAAACGGCTGCTATTGAAGGTAAAGGACCTGATGCATAGTGGAGATGCCTTACCCAGAGTGCGTGAAGATACTTTGATGCGCGATGCCATCCTGGAGATGACCGGTAAAAAACTCGGTTGCACAGTTGTAGAGAATGAAAATGGCGATATGACAGGAATCATCACTGATGGAGATCTGCGCCGGCAATTGCAGCATAAGGGCGACGAGCTTCTGCGGCATAAAGCGGTGGAATGTATGACAGCCAGTCCCAAACATAGCTTTGCTGATGTGTTGGCAGTTAGCGCTCTTGCCTTGATGGAGCAGTACTCGATAACCATGCTGCCGGTACAGGATGACCAAGGTAAGGCGATCGGTATCCTGCATATGCACGATCTTATCCGTGCGGGAGTAGTGTAAGGTTTCTATTTTAGAGTTTCCAGCAAACGCTTGACGTGACGCTCCCAACTAAACGCGTCCAATCTCTTGTAGGCCTTTGCCTTCAGTTCATCAGCCAACACCGGGCTCTGTAAAACGCTTTGCATGGCATTGGCAATCTCTTTGGGGCGTCGTGGATTAAAGGTCAATACAGCGTTTTTGCCAATCTCCGGGAGCGATGATACGTTGGAGCACACAACAGGAACTCCCGATGCAAACGCTTCCAACATAGGAATACCAAAGCCTTCATACAAAGAAGGGAACACATACAGCGAAGCGTGTTTATACAATCCTGCCAGATCCTGTCCACTCACAAATCCGCAGAAGATGATCCTGTCCCTATCCGGCATATTCTGCCAAAAACGTTTTACTACATCCGCGCCATTCCACATCGATCCAGCCAGAACCAATGAATAATCGCATTTGATGGCATCCGGTAGTTTCTCGTATGCTTTCAGTAAGTTCAGATGGTTCTTTCCGGGATGCTCAACGCGAGCGATATAAAGGATGAATTTCCCTTTTATTGCATATTTGTCTTGAAGTTCTTCCGCTGAGGCCGGGCTATCCAGCTTAGCGGGTTCATAGCCGTTGTAATTCACGTGAATGCGGTTGCCCGGGATTCCGTAAAAGCGCCTCAGATCATATTTGGTACTTTCACTGATGGCATAGATTCGTGGGGCTTTATGAAGATAGTAGGGCACGATGTGTTTTATGTAGAAGCTGCGTAACGGATCGTACTTTCCTCGAACGTGATATTGCGCGAGATCATGGAAAGTAACAATGGTTTTGTTGTTGTAGCGGCAAAACAGGCGTCGGTTAGCAGCGGGCAGAAAGATTAGGTCATATCGCTTGAGCGATGGCCACCATGGCAATATGTATAGATGCCACAACATCGAGATAATCGGTTTCTTTATCCACTCAGCTATTTCGATGAAGTGCAGACGCGGATCCCTAAGAGGGAAGTGTTCAATATCCGAAGGATGGATCAACAGGTATACTTCGTGCATTTTCAATATCTGCCTCACAGTGGACACTATATAAGCCGAAATGCCGGATTTGCCTCCATCGAACGCCAGACAGCTCACCAGTATCTTGCGGCTCTTGCTGGCT
>NZ_JAVERO010000025.1:0-23463 GCF_034007085.1 Castellaniella sp.
GCGCCCCCCCCGTCAGTCCGTCGGAACGCAAGGAGACCTCGATCCCCGTCTGGCGGCGGAACCGCGCCACGGCCTCTTCGGCGGCATCGAGCAGCCCGCCTTCACCCAACTGGGTACGGAAATTGTTCAGCAGTTCGCGCACGTCCTGGTAGCTTTCGTCCACCCCAGTGCGCAACAGCGGCACGATCTCGCGGATCTCGTCCAGGTCGGCCCGGCCGGCCGCGCGGTCCAGCAGCTGCAATTGCAGATTGAGGAAATTCAGGCCCTGGGCAATGCTGTCGTGCAGCCCCTGCGCGACCAGATTGCGTTCTTGTTCCATGGCCAGCTGGCGTGCCTGGCCGCTCAGGCGCCGGTTCTGGACCGCCACCCCCAGGTGCAGCCCCAGGGTTTCCAGCAGGTGGATCTGCTCTGCCCCCAGAGGATGCGGCTCGCGGAAATACAGCGTGAATTCGCCCAGCACGTCCTCCTGGGTGTGCACCCGGAACGCGGCCGATTCGGGAAAGCGCCTGGTGTCCTCTGGTCCCGCCGTCATGGAAATACGCGCCCGATCGCCCTGAGGCCCATGCAGCCGGATCGCCGCACCATCCGCGCCAAAGCGCTGGATCACCCGGTCCAGGAACCCCCGGCAGACGGCTTCGATGTCGTTGGGCCGGTTCAGAAAGGCCGCCATGTCGTAGAGCGCGGACAGGACTGCATTCTGGCTGCCGAGCTGGGCAGTTTTTTCAGCCACCCGGGCTTCCAGGTCGCTGTAGAGCCCCTGCAGTTCGTCGGCCATGCGGTTGAATCCACGCGCCAGCACGCCGAATTCATCGAGCCGGTCCACGGGCAGCCGCACGCCGAATTCCCGCTGCGCCATCCGCTGCAGGCCGTCCTGCAGGCGGCGCACCGGGTGGATGATCCACAAGTACAGCAGATAGACCAGGGCCAATGTCCCGGCGCAGGCCATGGCAATCAACATGGCCTGCGAAAAACGCAGGCGGCTGGTCTTGCGGGCGCTGTCGTCTTCGATCATGCGCACCAGACGGTCGGCCTGGGCCACGAAATCCGGCAACAGATCCAGATAGACACGCACCGATTCGCCCGAGCGCACCGCCCGGGCAGCAGGCACCAGATGGTCCTGCCAGAGCATCGTGACTTGTTCCATCTGCGCCCGGATCCGGGGATCGTGCGGCAAGGCCAGGGGTCGGGCCGCATCCCCATCGCGGATAAGGCCCAGGATCCTCGTCTGGGTAGAGAGCAGGTCGTCCAGGGCCGGTGGGCTGAGCACGACGGCGCGATCCGGGTTCACGCCAGGCGCCGGGGAAATCCCGGCGCGCCCCGTCGCGTCGCGCAACAGGGCAATGACGACCTGATTGGCGCGCATCCGCAGACTGCCGGCATCGTTGATCGCTGCGCCGGCGCCTTCAAGTTGCCAGGACAGCCACAAGGTCCAGCCGATCATGCCCAGCACGATGACCAGCACGACCGCCGTGGTCGCAATGATGCGCGTCGAGAGACGATAGCGAAAGGCCGGCGTGTCCAGGTAAGGGGGATTCGGGTAGTCCATGCAAAACGGGAAGACTGTCGGCACGTAGCCAGGAACACGGAACTGGCAATCGGCGCACGGCGCGTCAGGCCAGTATAACGGCCGCCGCCGGATCGGCCCCGCCATCGACTGTGGCCGGCAGATGCAGGTGGGGTTCGAAACCCGGTTCGGACAGACACAGGGGCAGGAAGGCGTCCGCCTGCGGCGAGTAGGCTTCGAGTTCGCCACGGGCCATGTCGAAATGCCAGCCATGCAGCGACAGGCGGCCCTGTTCGCGCCGTTGGCGCACGCAGGCAAAGCTTTCGAGATTGCGCAGCGAGACCTTGATCGCAGCCTTTTCGCACGCACGGCAACACATCTCGAAAGGTGCACCCGGCATGCGTGCCATGACCTCGCGCCGAGCCGGTTCGGCCACCGAAACCCAACGCCCGACCACCCCCGCTTCGTCCTGGGTCGTGAAGGACTGGGCCATCAGGGCCCGAATGCCGCCGCACTGGCTGTGCCCGAGGATGATGATGCGTTCGACGGCCAGTTGCTCAACGGCGAACTGGATCGCCGCCAGCACCCCTTGGTGGCTGTCGCCCCGGCCATAAGGCGGCACGAGATTGGCGACATTGCGCACGACGAACAGTTCGCCGGGTTCGCACCCCAGCATCAGGGCTGGGTCCATCCTGGAATCGCAGCAGGAGATCACCAGGGTGGCGGGACGCTGGCCGGTGCATAAATCCTGGTACAGCGCAGGATGGTCCTGATAGTAGCGCTGGCGAAATTCCTTGAAACCGCCCAGAAGTCGCTGGATATCATGCACGGCCGTTCCCCTTGCAAAACCCGGATCAGGCGGCGTCGGCAGCCAGTTGCTGCGGCGTCCCGGACTGGCGTTCACGCTGTGCTTCGCCACGGAAGCTGTAGTGCATCCAGATCAGGGAGACGCAGACCGTGCCGTACATCAGCATGAAGCAGCTGGAATTGATGCCTGTGAAATCGAGCAGCGCGCCGAACATGATCGGCAGGATGAAGCCGCCCAGGCCGCCAGCCAGACCCACGATACCGGATACCGCACCGATGTTGCCGTCATAGTCATTGGAGATGAACTTGAACACGGACGCCTTGCCGATCGCCATCGCAAACCCTACGACGAACATCAGGATGGTGAATACCGTGGGGCTGAGCGCCAGATGGAAGGACAGCGGCCCGGAAGTGGTCTGGATCGTGAAGTCGGTCTTCGGGTAGCTGAGGATGAAGAACGCCACCCAGGCTATCCACATCACCCACCAGGTCGTGCGGTAGGCACCAAAGCGATCGGAGATCCACCCGCCCAGGGCGCGCAGCACCCCGCCCGGCAGGGAAAAGCAGGCGGCAAGGAAGGCAGCCGTGCTGATGCTGAAGCCGTATTCATCGACATAGTAGTGCACCATCCAGAGCGCCAAGCCGACATAGCCGCCGAACACGACCGAGTAGTACTGGCTGTAGCGCCAGACCCGGGGGTCGCGCAGCAGCTTGATCTGGGCCCGGAAGCCCCCGCTGGACGCCGCCTGCAGGTGGGAAGGATCTGTGGCGCTGAACAGCCAGAACAGACACGCTGTGACCAGCAGACCGATGGAATACACCTGCGGCACGATGGTCCAGGCGCCGCCGGCAGCCACGATCAGGGCCGGCGCCACGAATTTGGTCAGGGCCGCTCCCGTATTGCCGGCACCGAACACGCCCATGGCGAACCCTTGCCGATCGCGCTTGAACCAGCGGGCCACATACGGCGTTCCCACGGAAAACGTGCCCCCTACCAGGCCGACGAACAACGCCAGGACCAGGAACTGCCAGTACTGAGTGGCATAGGACATGAGCCAGATCGGCACCACGGCCACGATCATGGTCATGAAGAACACGATGCGCCCGCCGTAACGGTCGGTCCAGATGCCCAGGGGCACCCGCACCAGCGAACCGGACAGGACCGGCATGGCCGCCAACAGGCCGAACTGGGTTTCGGACAGGCCGAGCTGGGTCTTGATGGGCAGGCCCAGCACGGCGAACATCATCCAGACGGCAAAACAGATCGTAAACGCGAACGTGCTGGATATCAGCACGGACAGGGCTTTTCGAGAAGAAGATTGGGTCATGGTGGAATTGGCCTTATCAAGCGGGAAATCCGCATGACCACAGCATACGAAATCCGGGCTTTCCCGGATATCGGTCTCATGACCTGCCCTTGCCTGCCGGAGTAACTAGATACTCCGGCCAGGTGTTTTCTATACTTCCGCATACCTGCCACTGGATGCCGGCCGCATGATCTTGTCCACTTCACACCTGCAGCGTTTCTTCTACAGCCACTATTTCCATGGTGGACTGCGCCAGGCTGCGGGTGTGCTGCTGCCTGCCCTGGTGCTGTCGGGCGTCTTCGGCTGGCACACCGCTGGTTTCGTAGCTGCGGTGGGTGCTGCCTGCGTGGCCATCCTGGACCAGCCTGGCGGCCCCCGGCGCTACGGCCTGAACGGCATGTTCGCCGCCCTGTGCCTGGGGTCCGCCACCACGGCCCTGACCGGGTTGGCCTCCAGCTATGTCCTGGCCATCTGGCTGATCGTGCCTGTGCTGTGCTTCGGCTTCTCGATGCTGACGGTCTATGGCAAGCACGGCGGGCTGCTGGGCTTTGCCTGCCTGCTGATCATGACGCTGACCCTGCGCACGCCACTGACGCCCGCCGACGTGCTGCAACACACCTTGACCTCGTTCCTGGGGGGGGCCTTCTACCTGCTCTACAGCACAGCTGTCCACCGACTGCTGTGGCATCGAGAGGAACAGCAAGCCCTGTCCGTGGCGCTGTTCGCCACTGCTGACTATATCGCCGCACGTGCCTGTTTCTACGACATCCAGCAGGATCTGGACGACAGCTACCGCACGCTGATCCACCGCCAGGCCCTGATGACCGAGGCCCATCAGGCCGCCCGCGACATGGTGCTGCGCGAACTGCCGCACGGGGATGCCACCCATGCCGATCGGCTGCGCCAAGGACTGCTCAATCTGTTCGTCGACATGATCAACCTGCTCGACAGCATGGTCGCTACCCACACGGATTACGCCACCCTGCGACACGCACTGCCCGACAGCGACATCCTGTTGTTCGTGCGCGACGCCATGCGCAAGCTCGCGGCCAATGTGGACAGCCTGGCCCTGAACGTCGCGCGCAACCGCCGCCACCGCGTCCGCAACAGCGTCAAGGCCGAACTGCGCGCCCTGGAATTCGAATTGCAGCAATTGCGCGAGCACGGTATGCCGCAGTCCGATCCGGAACTCTACGCGCTGCTGGTCCAGGTGCTACGCCGGCTGCGCAACATGACCCGCCAGGTCGACCGCATGGCAGACCATTCAATCAACCCGGTGCCACCGCAGACCGACCCGCAGCGCGCGAACCAGACGCTGAACCGGTTCCTGACGCGGCAGAAATGGCGCGTGGACCTGCTGACGCGCAATCTGAACCGCCGCTCCGCGCATTTCCGCTACGCCTTGCGCGTGGCGGTTGCAGCGCTGCTGGCGATGGTAGTGGGCGCCGGGCTGGCCCATGCCCCACTGGTCAACGCACTGGACCCAGGCATGGCAGGCCATGGCTACTGGATCATCCTGACCGTGCTGATCATCATGAAACCGGGCTTCGCCCTGACCCGCCAGCGCAATGGCAAACGCCTGGCAGGCACGCTGATTGGCTGCGGGCTGTCGCTGCTGCTGTTCAGCCTGGTGGAAAATCCCCAGCTCTTTCTGTTCATCCTGGTGGCCAGCAGCGTGCTGGGCTACAGCCTGGTCCAGGTCAATTACACCCTGTCGGCCATGTTCAATACCCTGTTCGTCCTGCTGGTGTTCCATTTCCTGGCGCCGGGGTCCAATGCCGTCGTGGGCGAACGCCTGGCAGACACCGCGATCGGCAGCATCCTGGCGCTGACCTGCAGCTACATCCTGCCTTCCTGGGAACGCAACACCCTGAGCGAACTGGCCCGGGCACTGCGCGCCGCCAACCAGGCCTTCCTGCAAGCCGGCCAGGACTACGTCCACGCCTGCCGCACCGCGCGGGCAGCGGGCGCAGCCGAAGCCCCCGAAACCGAAGAAGCCCATGTCCGCTGGCGGCTGGCCCGCAAGGACGTGCACATTGCCTTCAGCAACTTCGCCTCGGCGTTCTACCGCATGATGGACGAGCCCGTCAGCCGCCAGCGCCACGTCCCCGAACTGAATCGCCTGCTGATCCAGAGCCACACACTGGCCTCGCAGATTGCCGCCGTGATCCCGCACCTGGCACAGATCGACCACGAACCCGAAGGCATACTGCAAGCCCTGGCGGCCACCCAGGACGCCCTGGAAGGGCGGCCTGCCACGCCACCCAACGTCATCGAAACCGAGGGCGACTACGCGACCATCGCCTACCCCCTGCGCCAGATGATCAAGGCCGCGCAGCGCATCGACGAAGAAATGCAGGCGCTGAGCGCGCCTGTCAAACCGGCGCACCCATGACCAGATCGGGCAGCCAGGTAACAATCCCCGGGAACAGGCACAACAGCACGATGGCCGCCATCATCACCAGCACATAGGGCAGTGCCCCCTTGAGAATGGCCTGCGTGGGCACGTCTGGCGCGATAGCGTTCAGGACAAACAGATTCAGTCCTACCGGCGGGGTGATCAGGCCGATCTCCATATTGATCGTCAGCACCACGGCGAACCAATAGGGGTCGAAGCCCGCCTCGGTGATGATGGGCAGCAGCAGCGGCGCGGCCATGACGATGATGGCCACCGGCGGCAGGAACATCCCCGCCACCAGCAGGAACACGTTGATCAGGCCCATCAGCAGCCAGCGATTGATCTCCAGCGCGGCGATCGCAGCAGCCAGGGTCTGGGTGATGAACAGGGAAGACAGCGCGAAGGCGAACAGTTCGGCCGATGCCATGATCATCATGATCATGACGCTCTCGCGCATGGCGGCGCCGAACACATCGGTATAGGTTTTCAGGCGGCTCAGCCGGTAGATCAGCACAACCACCACCAGCGTCAGCAACGCGCCGGCGCCAGCGGCCTCGGACGGGGTGGCCACGCCACCGTACAGCACGAACAGCATCCCCAGGATGATCAGCAACAGGGGCAGCACCTTGGGCAAGGCAGCCAGCCGATCACGCCAGGAATAGTCCTGGGTCCCAGCGCCAAAGCGAAACCCCTGACGGCGGGCATCGTACAGGGCCCAGGCCATGAACATGGCGGTCAGCAGCAGCCCAGGCAGCACGCCGGCCAGGAACAGCCGGCCGATCGAGGTCTGCGTCGAAATGCCATAGACGATCATGGTGACCGAGGGCGGAATCAGAATGCCCAGCGTCCCGCCCGCCGCGATCGATCCGGTAGCCACCGAGGCCGGATAGCCCCGCCCGAGCATTTCCGGGATGCCCATCTTGCCGATCGCCGCGCAGGTGGCCGGACTGGAGCCGGTCATGCCGGAAAAAATCGCACAAGCGCCGATGTTCGACAGGACCAGGCCACCGGGCACTTTGTGCAGCCAGCGGTCCAGGGCCTTGTACAAGTCACCGCCCGCCGGAGTGCCGGCCACGATGGCCCCCATCAGCACGAACATGGGAATGGCGACGTAACCCAGGTTGGCAATCCCGGAAAACATGGTCTCGGCCAGCACATAGATCACGTCCGGCCCCATGTCCAGAAACAGGCCGCCCACGGCAGCCAGGCCCAGCGCAAAGGCGATGGGCATGCCGGTGGCCAGCATCAGGCACAGGGCCAGCACGATACAGATCCCTGCGAGGGTGGGCGTCATGACGGCTCTCCCGACAGTTTCATGATTTCGACGACATACTGCAGACTCAGCAGGACAAAGCCGAACACGACGGGCGTCAACGGCATCCACAGCGGCACCGCAGCGACGCTGGGGGTGGTCCAGCCGCCTTCCAGCGCCTCGAACAGGTGCAGTCCGGTCGCCGCAGTCATCAGGACGCAGAACGCCAGGCCCAGCCAGGCCCCAGCGCGGTCCATCCGGCGGCGGGTCCGGTCGCCCACCAGCATCTGAATGAAATCCACACCGACATGCCCCTTGGTCATGAGCACATAGGGCGCGCCCAGGAAAATGGCCGCTGTGGCACCGAACACCACGGCCTCGGTCTGCCAGATCGTAGCCGCACGGAACACATAGCGGATCAGGATCATCTGGCAGACCACCAGCATCGCAAACCCCAGCAGCAGGGCCGACAGCACCCCGCAGATGCGCGTCAGGCGTTCCACCCAGCGCATAAAGACTCGACTCATGCGACCTCCTTGTGTGTCGCAGTGGAAAGAGGATGCCGGGCGCATCACCCGGGCGCATCCGCGCAGGCTGCCACCAACCTGCGGTGGCAGCCTGTCCTGGCCATTACTGGACGGCCAGCGCCTTTCTCAGCAGTTCGTTGCCGCCCTTCACTTTCTCGGCAAACAAGCGATACGAGGAATGCTTGGCCACCGACATCCAGGCCTGATAGTCCTCTGGCGTCATGGTCACGACTTCGACCCCGGCCTTGGCATAGACATCGCGCATCTTCTGTTCGCCCTTGCGCGCCTCGCCGATGAAATAATCCTCGGCTTTTTTCGCTGCGGCCAGAATGGCCTCGCGCTGCCTGGGCTCCAGACCGTCGAAGACCTTCTTGGACATCAGCACCGGCTCGTACATGAACCACAGCGCGTTGTCGCCCGGCGCGGTCAGGCACTTGGCCTGTTCGTACAGGCGATAGGACACGAAGCTGTCATTGGAAGTGTTGGCGGCATCCAGCACGCCCGTCTGCATGGCCGAATAGACCTCGGACGAGGGCATGGACGAAATCGATGCGCCCGCTGCAGCCAGCATCTGCTCGAAAGCCGGGCCGGCAGCCCGAATGACCTGCCCCTTGATCGTATCGGGCCCGGTGATGCAATGCTTCTTGGAAGCAAACCCGCCCGCCAGCCAGGCGTCCGCGATGACCACGGCCCCCTGCTGCTCGATCAGCGCCTTGATGTCCTTCATGAAGTTGGACTGGTTCAGGCGCTGGGCATGATCGTAATTGCGCACCAGCCCCGGCATCAGGGTGGCGGAAAACTGCGGCACCCGGCCAGAAGCGTAGTCCAGGGGGAACGCCGCCATGTCCAGTTGCCCGCGTGTAAGCGCACCCCATTGTTCGGTGGCCTTGTACAGAGAAGAGCCAGGAAAGACCTGGATCTTCAGCCCGACATCGGCCGCCTCGACCTCGCGGGCGATGATCTGCACCATTTCGTCGCGCGGATCGCCCTGTCCGCCCGGAAACTGGTGCGAGGCCCGCAAAGTGGTTTGCGCCAGGGCAGTCCCCGCCCCAGCCGCCAGGGCCAGCCCCAGCATGACGCATGACATGTGTCGCTTCATGGTTGTCTCCTGATGATTTTTATAGAATGTGCCGGCCCGGGTCCGGGCGCGGCCATGACCCCGACGGAGTCTATCGAACGCCCTCTCTTATTCCAGGCCCGAGTACTGCTGCCGCAGCACGTTCTTCTGGACCTTGCCCATGGCATTGCGCGGCAGCGCATCGATCATGTGTATTTTTTTCGGCACCTTGAAATTGGCCAGGCCGGATTTCAGGTCCGCCTGGACGGCGGCCAGATCCACGGATGCGCCAGGACGCGGGACCAGCACGGCCACCACTGCCTCGCCGAAATCCGCGTGCGGCACACCGATGACGGCCGACTCCTGGACACCGGGCATGGCATCGATGATCATCTCGATTTCCTTGGGATAGACGTTGTAGCCCCCGGAGATGATCAGGTCCTTGCTGCGGCCCACGATACTCAGATAGTCATCGGGAATCCCCGGCCCGCCCAGCACGCCGATGTCGCCCGTGCGGAACCAGCCGTCGGCCGTGAATTCCTCGCGGGTCTTTTCCGGCATGCGCCAGTAGCCGGCGAACACATTGGGGCCTCGCACCTGGACATGACCCGGCTCGCCAATCGCGACAGGCTGGTCGGCATCATCGACCACGCGCACCGCCTCTCCAGGCAGCACCGGTCCCACCGTGCCGGGGATGCGTTCGCCGCGCGCCGGGTCCCAGGGGTTGGATGTGATCATGCCGGTCTCGCTCATGCCGTAGCGTTCCAGGATGGTCATGCCCGTGCGGTCCTGGAACTCGCGGAATGTGTCCACCAGCAGCGGCGCTGAGCCCGAGATGAAAAGCCGCATATTGGCGCAGGTCTGACGCGTGAAACGGGGATCGGCCAGCAGACGAACGTAATAGGTGGGCACCCCCATCATCACGGTACAGCGCGGCAGATCCTGCAGGGCCCGGTCCACGTCCAGCTTCGGCAGCCAGATCATGCGAGCGCCCGCCAGCAACGCCCCATGGGACGCGACAAACAGGCCGTGGACATGAAAGATCGGCAACATGTGCAGCAGCACATCATCCGCACGCCACCCCCAGAAATCCCGCAAAGTCAGCGCATTGGCGGCCAGATTGGCGTGCGTCAGCATGGCGCCCTTGCTGCGCCCGGTGGTCCCTGATGTGTACAGGATCGCCGCCAGATCCCCGGGGGCGCTGCGCACGGTTTCGAACCCTGAGTCCATGCCTGCGGCGGCTGCGGCCAGCGACCCACTGCCGTCGGCATTCAGGGTCAGCACCTGTGCCGCGCCTTTGGCGCGCGCCAGAGGTTCGCACCAGTGTTTCGCGCCATCCCCGCAGACCACCACGGCAGGCTCGGCATCCCCCAGGAAATAAGCCACTTCGGCCTCGCGATAGGCCGTGTTCAGCGGCAGATACACCAGACCGGCGCGCAGCGTCGCCAGATACAGCATCAAGGCCTCGGGGGATTTTTCGACCTGGACAGCGACGCGCGCGCCTGCCGGAGCGCCGAACGAGCGCAGCAACGCCGCCATGCGGCCACTGATGGCATCGATATCCGCCCAGCTGTAGGTGCGTTCGGGGGTTTCGATCGCCACGGCACTCAAGTCAGACGGGAATCCGCCCCGCAGCACGGTGTAGAGATTCGCATCGCGTTCCAAGTCATTCTCCTGTGAAAACAGGGTCGGTACCCTGCAGAAAAGCCTGCACGCCCTGCCGGTGATCGGGGCCGTCGGCATAGGCGAAACAGGCCCGCCATTCGGCATCGCTCAAGGGCGCCGGGTCGCCGGTCAGACGCGCAGCGGTCGATTTGTTCAAACGCGCGGCCAGCGGGGCACCCGCGCACAATCGCGACACGGTGGCAGTCAGTTCGGCCTCCAGCGCCTCGCCAGCCACGACCCGCGTCAGCAGGCCCTTGGCCAGGGCTTCGTCGGCATCGAACACCCGGCCTTCGAGCAGGATTTCCAGCGTGACGGCGCGGCCCGCCAGTTCCAGCAAGCCGCGCATTTCATCAGGTGCCATGGGAAAGCCCAGGCGATTGATGGGCGCGCCAAACCGCGCACCACGAACCGCCAGGCGCAGGTCGCAGCGGCTGGCGATTTCCAGTCCGCCCCCCACGCAGACCCCTTCGATCGCCGCCACGACCGGATGGATGCAGGCTCCCACGGCCCGCAAGGCCGGTGCAATGACCTGCCTGTGATAAGCCATGACACCCGCCTGATCGGCCCGCACCTGGGGGAATTCGCGGATGTCGGCACCCGCCGCGAAATGTCCGCCCGCACCTCGTACCACGACGCAGCGCAGGTGTTCATCGGCCGACAGGCGCCCGAAAATTTCCGCCAGTTCAGTCCACATGGCGACCGTGATGGCGTTCAACCGCCCCGGGTGATCGAGCGTCACGGTCGCCACCGCGCCATCGACGTGCAGGTGAACACGCCCCGTGGCCGAGCCAGGATTCACAGCCATTGCACCCCCCGGGATACGCGCGGCTTGCCGGCCGCCAGGCGGACCCGATTTTCGTCCAGCTGTTCGGGTTCGTACAGATAGTTGACCATCATGCCGCAGGACTGCTCCAGCCCCCGGGCCGAGTCATCGGCCGCCCAGTTCAGACGCTCGATGCGCGCCCCGTTGCCCAGATGGAAGCGCGCCACCGGATCCAGCGGATCGCCATCGCGCAGTTGCGTCAGATAATGCGCCGCCAGCCGCAGCCCACTGCGACGCACGGCGTCCGGTGCTTCGCCCTGCGCAGCGGCACGCAAGCGTTCCAGCCAGTGGGCGCCCGCCGCTGCGTCCTCTGCCACTGCCTGGCGCTCGGCCTTGTCCTTGAGCAGGGCCTGGATTTCATCACCGGACCTGCGGCCCAACCAATCGGCGAAGCCGGGGATGGGCGACAGGGTGGCAAAGGATCTGAGCTGAGGCAATTCGTCCAGCAGTGCCTCGATCACCCGCTTCAGCAGAAAATTGCCGAAACTGATCCCACGCAGGCCGCGCTGGGTGTTGGAGATCGAATAAAAGATCGCCCAGCGGGCCTTGTCCAGCCCATCGACTGGCCGCGATGGATCAATCAGGCGCTGCACGTTGGCGGCCATCTGTCCGTCGAAGGCGACTTCCACGAAAATCAGCGGGATGTCACTCATGCGCGGATGAAAGAAGGCGTAGCAGCGACGGTCGGCCGCCACGCGGCGGCGCATGTCATCCCAGGAACGAATCTCATGGACGGCCTCGTAGCGGATCAGCTTTTCCAGCAGCGAAGCCGGCGAATCCCAATTGATGTGGCGCAGCTCCAGCATGCCGACATCAAACCAGTTGGACAGCAGCGTGGCGAGTTCCTGTTCCAGAACCGATAATCCAGCGACCTGATTGCGCCAGCGCAGCATGTCCGCGCGCAGTTCCACCATCAGTTCCAGCCGGTCGCTTTGCGCATACAGACGCCGAAACAGGCGCATGCCCCGGTCGCCGCGCGGTTCGATGTCCACGCCAGCGCGCACCAGGCAGGCCAGCAAGGACCGGCGTTCATCGGCATCGGCCGCCCGGTAGCGTTCCGCCCAGTGGCGCGCCAGCTGGTTGGCGCCGCCATCGGTCAGTGACGCCTCGTAGAGCGCGCGCAGCACAGCCGGATCGGGCAGATGATCGCGTTCCAGCCAACGGCCCAGCCGCGCCAGCAGACCGCCGGAACGGACCGCCCCAGGATCGGCTGCCAGGGCAGCGCCCCGCCCTTCACGCGTTTCTGCGATATTGACGGATCGAGCGGCCCGCTTTGGATCAACGATATTCATGCCATGCCTCCAGCGTCCCGGCTGACTGAGGGGACAGACGGATCCGCAGCGGGTTCATCCCTGCGCGCCAGGGCGCGCAGGGCATCGAGCTGACGCAT
Organism: Castellaniella sp.; assembly: GCF_034007085.1. Taxonomy (GTDB): domain Bacteria; phylum Pseudomonadota; class Gammaproteobacteria; order Burkholderiales; family Burkholderiaceae_B; genus Castellaniella. The sequence goes on from NZ_JAVERO010000025.1 coordinate 12,731, forward strand.
CAAATGCTTGCGCGTCACGGCTTCGGCACCTTCCGGGTCACGCGCCTTCAGGGCAGCAAAGATCGCCAGATGCTCGGCGCAGGACTCATCGATCCGGCCGGGATAACTGAGGCTGCGGTGACGCGACAGGCTGAGCACCTGTCGCAAATTGTCGATCAGGCCGGACAGCCAGCGATTGTCGGCCAGATCCTGGATGGCCACGTGAATCCGGGCATTGGCCGCGTAGTATTCGTCGATCGAACCCAGTTCCGCATAGCGGCGCAGATCATGATGCAATGGTTCGAGCCGACGCAGGTCGGTATCGGTGACTTTGAGCGCCGCCTCGAAGGCGCAACGGCCTTCGAGCATCGCCATCAGGGGAAAAATGTGTTCCAGATCGCGGCTGGACAGTTCATTGACGAAGCAGCCCCGCCGTGGCTCGATGCGCAGCAAGCCTTCGGACACCAGGACCTTGAGCGCCTCGCGCAGCGGTGTGCGGGAAATGCCCAGGGATTCCGTCAGGCGGGGCTCGTCGATCCATTCCCCTGCCCGTAATTCCCCGGCCTGGATCATGCCACGCAAGCGATCCGCGACTTCCTGGTAGAGGATCTTCTGGACAATCCTGGCCGCCATCGCAGGCTCCTGTTCAGGCTTCTAAAATTAATAATTCATAATTACGGAGACAGCGTGCCATGCCATCCCACGGCCAGACAACTCTCGTTATCCCTGAGCCGGGCGGCGGAATACCAGCCGGTCTGCGGTGGATGCCTGCGGCGCGTAGGCGTAGCCTTCGGATGAAAAATCCCGCAAGCCGGCGATCGCATCGATGCCATGATCGATGACATGCCGCGCCATCAGGCCGCGCGCCCGCTTGGCGTGAAAGCTGATGACCTTCCAGGTACCATTTTTTTCGTCCTGGAACACACATTCGACCACCCGCGCATCAAGCGTCTTGCGATCCACGGATTTGAAATATTCGCCCGAAGCCAGGTTCAGCAGAATGCGTTCGCCAGGCAGCGCGTCCAGGCGCCGATTCAATTCCTGTGCAATCCGGTCGCCCCACCAGGCGTACAGAGTGGCGCCCCGGCCGGTACGCAACCGCGTGCCCATCTCCAGCCGGTGCGGCTGGATCAGGTCCAGCGGCCGCAACACGCCATACAGTCCGCTGAGAATGGCCAGATGGTCCTGCGCCCAGTTCAGCCGGGCATCAGACAGTTCCGACGCGCGCAGGCCCTCGTAGACGTCGCCATTGAACGCCAGGACCGCCTGGCGCGCATGACGCGCGTCAGGCGCATCCACCCAGGCGGCGTAACGGTCGGCATTCAAGCGCGCCAGAGCGTCCGACAGCCCCATCAGACTCGCCAGGTCGTGCGCGGACAGCGTGCGCAGAATTCCGACCAGTTCACGTGTCTGCTCGGGAAAGACCGGCTGCGACCGCAGCGTCGTGCGCACCGGCGAATCGTAGTCCAGTTTCTTGGCAGGCGACAGAACCATCAGCATGGGGCGATCTCCTGTTTCAGCGGGCGGTCCAACCACCATCGATGGACAGGGTCGTGCCGGTCATCTGCGCAGCCGCGTCCGAGGCAAGAAACACAGCGGCCTGCCCCAGTTGAGCAGGCGTGACGAATTCCAGGGACGGCTGTTTTTCAGCCAGCAATTCCTTGGCAGCGGCTTCGATATCGATGCCTTTTTGCTGGGCCAGCGCCTGGATCTGCTTTTCGACCAGGGGAGTGCGCACCCAGCCCGGGCAGATGGCATTGCAGGTCACGCCCGTACCGGCGTTTTCCAGCGCAGTGACCTTGGTCAGACCCACCACGCCGTGCTTGGCAGCGACATAGGCCGATTTGTGAACCGAGGCCACCAGGCCGTGCGCCGAGGCAATATTGATGACCCGGCCGAATTTCTGCTGCTTCATTGCCGGCAGGGCGGCGGCGGTGCAATGGAACACCGCCGACAGGTTCAGAGCAATGATGGCATTCCATTTGTCGAGCGGAAATTCCTCGATCGGGGCGGTGTATTGAATGCCGGCATTGTTCACCAGGATATCGACACCGCCCAGCGCCTGGATCGACTGCGCAATGAAATCACGCGCGGCCTGCGCATCCATCAGATCGGCGTTCAGGTATACCGCCTTGACCCCGAAGTCCTTTTCCAGCCCGGCCCGCTCGCGCTCGATGGCAGCGGCCTCGCCAAAGCCGTTGATGACCACATCGGCGCCCTGGCGGGCCAGTTCTCGGGCAATGGCCAGGCCGATGCCGCTGGTGGATCCGGTGACAACCGCTTTTTTTCCTTTGAGCATGGATGGACTCCTTCTGCAGAATGCGGGAAAAACGACCCAGTCAGTGTAACGCGGCGCCGCTGAATACTACCTTGCCGAACCGGAGACAGCGCTGCTAACATCAGCCGCAATCATGCCCTACACGCTATTTGCCATCGCTGCCGGTGCCGCGCTGGGTGCCATTTTTCGCTGGTGGCTGGGCAATACGCTCAACGCCCTGTGCCCTGCCCTGCCGCCCGGCACCCTCGCCGCCAATCTGATCGGCGGCTACCTCATTGGCCTGGCCATTGCCTGGCTGGGTGGGCACCCCGGCCTGCCCCCGCACTGGCGGCTGTTCATCATCACGGGATTCTGCGGCGGGCTGACGACCTTTTCGACGTTCTCAGCCGAACTGGCCACCCTATTGCAACAGGCCCGCTACGGATGGATGGCGATCTCCGTCGCCTTCCATGTGGGTGGTTCCCTGGCCATGACCCTGCTGGGCATCGCCACCGTCGCCGCCGCACGGGCCGTGCGCTGATCAATAGGCCGACAGGCGGCGACGGGCGGCAACCAGCCTGTCAGCCGGCTGTCTTGGCCGTCTTGCGACCCGCAAGCCAACGCCCCAGCGCCACGACCAGCAAGGCGCAGATGATTTCCACAGCCAGCTTCAGGGCGGTGGATGGCGGCCCCAGGCGATCCGTGACGACCACATCGGACACCAGCATGCCGCCCGCGATCCAGCCCAGCAATCCGGCCCCGAACGTGACCACCAGGGGAAACCGGTCGATCAGCTTCAGGACCAGCGTGCTGCCCCAGATGATGACGGGCACACTGACCAGCAGGCCAAAGATCACCAGGCCGATCTGATGATCGAGATGGGCCCCCTGGGCCGCGCCGGCAATGGCAATGACATTGTCCAGGCTCATGACAAAGTCCGCCACGAGGATCGTCTTGACCGCCGCCAGGACCGAAGCGCCTCCGGCGATATTGTCGTGCCCGCCCTCATCGGGCAGCAGCAGCTTGGCACCGATCCACAGCAGCAGCAACGCGCCGACGAGTTTCAGGAAGGGGATGTCCAGCAACGTCAGGGCAAAGGCGATCAGCCCCACCCGCAGCAGAATGGCCCCGGCAGTCCCCCACAGAATCCCCTGCATGCGCCGGGCGCGCGGCAGGTTGCGGCAGGCCAGGGCAATGACGACGGCATTGTCCCCACCCAACAGGATGTCGATCAGGATGATCTGGAAAACAGCAGCCCAATGAAGCGTCTGGAAAAATTCAAGCATGGATCCCCCGGATGCGGAGTGTCAGTTTTTGGAATGACCGCCGGGAAGATCGAGCCATTTGCATGGCGGGAAGACGAACCTTGCCCTGGGCGGCAAGGTCTTGCTCGCGGCAGGAATCCATTCAAGATCCCTGGGCCGCCTGGGCACCGGGTGGTCCGCGCAAGCGCGAAACGCCGTCATGACGATGCCGCAGAAAGTGAGCTACTCCCCTTGAGAGGACTCATTATAATGAAAATCCCGGCGGAGCGCGGGGCCCGCTTGCCATGCTGGCCATCCTGAGTGCCTGCGTTTCCATCTACGAAGCCTGGCTTGTTCGCCTTCCTGGGCCAGGTCGTGGACCTGCTGGATGCCTGGCGAACCGGATCGGGGGCCGCCGAACAGGCACCCCGCGTACTGTGGGGCATCGCCATCGTGCTCATCACCAGCATCGGCATGGTGGCCCTGCGCGCCGCGATGCAGCACCAGGGACTGGCCAGAAACCTTAAGGAACCTCTGGCCGCAGCACAATCCGGGTGATCTCGGACGGCCGCCCCAGGCGGATCGCCAGGCCGTTCCACAGGCCTGTGCCATTGCTGACGTACAAGTGCATCGCGCCCACCCGGTACAGGCCCGAGACAAAGCCCTCGTTGGCCCATTGCGTCAGCAGATGCGGCCCCAGGATCTGTCCGCCATGCGTGTGGCCGGACAACTGCAACGCCACGCCAGCCTGGGCGTGGCGCACGGCCCCTTCAGGCCGATGCGCCAACAGGATCACGGGCACCCCGGGCGCCACGCCCTGCAGGGCCGCGTCCAGATCGGGGCGCAGCTGACCGAACGGCCCGGCCTGACGGTCCGTGATGCCGGCCAACGCCAGCACCGCATCGCCGCGCCGGATGAGCATGTGGGCGTTTTCCAGCATGTCCAAGCCGAGCGCCCGATAGGCGAGCATCCAGCGCTGGTAATCCGCGTAGTATTCATGATTCCCCGGGATGGCCAGCACGCCGTCGGGCGCCTGCAGATCATGCAAAGGACGCACATCGGCTGCACGGGCCTCGGGGGAACCGTCCGCCAGATCGCCCGTGATCACGATCAGATCCGCGCCCAGGGCATTGGTCTTGGCCACCACGGCCGCCATCCAGGAGGCCGGCAGCAGGCGACTGGCGTGCAGATCGGTCAGCTGCGCGATGCGGTAGCCATCAAAGGCGGGCGGCAGACCCGGAATCCTGATTTCGACAGTCTTGACATCAGGCACCCGGATCGCCTGCCAGGTGCCGATGGCCGCCAGGACCAAGGCCAGCACACCCAATGAGACGTGCAGCACACGCCCCCCCAGGATGGCCCGGCCTGCACCCCGGGCAAACAGGAATATCAGCCCACCCGCCACATCGCGCAGCAGCACCAGCATCGCCAGCAGCAGAAACGCGCCAAAAGCCCAGCCCAGGAAGACGAGCACGCCCTGAGGCAGTTCCGGAGAGGCCAGCGAACCAAAGAAACGGCTGGTGAACCAGTGGTATTGGGCCACCAGAAACAGCACCAGCGCCAGGGCGGCTCGAACGCCCAGCCCGCACGGCAGGGGCCAGACGAAACGCCCCAGCACGTACAGCCAGATGGTCCCGGTGATGAAAGGCAGCAAAGTCCCCATGGAACGGTCCGGTAATCAATGAAAAGTGCATCTTAACAACCCGGGGAATCCTGCCGGCCTACGCACTGTCCGCCCGCCAAATACGGATGCGTGCCAACCATCGGCCTGGGCAGATCCCCGGGTGCGCCACGTGTGCAAACATGAACACCACATGAACATCCGCTTCACGAACAATTCAGACGCCGCCGTCCATACTGATCCCATTGCCGATTCATTCGGCCCCGAACATGATGGACTTTGCATGAAAACCCGGCGCATTCTGCTCGCATTCCTTGGCCTCCTGACCCTGGCATGGACCTGGGACGCTTTCTTCCTGAACCCCATCGCGGGGGACACCCCCTGGGTCGCCCGCACCCAGGGCATCTATTTGACCGGCATCTGGTCGATGGGGCTGATGTCCCTGACCATGATCCTGGCCACCCGCCCCGCCTGGCTGGAACCGGCCCTGGGCGGCATGGATCGTGTCTACCACCTGCACAAGTGGGCCGGCATCCTGGCCATCAGCCTGGGCGTGGCGCACTGGCTCGTCAAACTGAGCAAGAGCATCATGAAAGACCTGATCGGTGCCGCCATCCACAAGCCGGCCAAGTTCCCGGCGCTGGATTTCCTGCAGCCCTTTCATAGCCTGGGCAAGGATGTCGGCGAATGGATGATCTACGCGCTCATTGTCTCGCTGCTGATCACGTTGTGGAAAGCCTTTCCGTACAAGTCCTGGCGGCTCCTGCACCGCGCGATGCCCATCCTGTATCTGGCCCTGGTGTTCCATACCGTCGTCCTGACCCCGGCCACCTGGTGGGTCCAGCCCCTGGGCCTGATCATGGGGGTGCTGATGCTGGGCGGCAGCGTGGCGGCAGGCATGGCCCTGCGCCGACGCATCGGGGTTCACCGCCGGCATGCGGGCCGGATCGAATCCGTGCGCGCACTGCCATCGGGGGTCACCGAAGTGGAATGCGCCATGGACGCCGGCTGGCCCGGCCACCGCGCCGGCCAGTTCGCCTTCGTCACCTTCGATGCCGCTGAAGGCGCCCACCCCTTCACGATCGCCAGCGCCGACCAGCCCCGGACGCGACGCCTGTGCTTCCAGATCAAGGCGCTGGGCGATTACACGAATGGACTGGCCCAGCGCCTGCGCCCGGGCCAGCCTGTGTGGATCGAAGGCCCCTATGGCCGATTCGACCATCGGCGCGGCGGAGCCCGCCAGGCCTGGGTGGCGGGTGGCATCGGCGTCACGCCGTTCCTGGCCTGGCTGGAATCGTTCCAGGACCACCCGGAACGGGCGCCGCAGGCCGACCTGCACTACTGCATCCGCGACGCAGCGCACGACCCATTCATTGAACGCCTGCAGACGCTGTGCGCCACGTTGCCCAGGATCCGCCTGCACGTCCACGACGCCAGCAAGGGCCAGCGCCTGGACGCCGACCTGCTGCGGCGCCAACACCCCCAGTCCAGCGATACGATGGACGTGTGGTTCTGTGGCCCGGCAGGCTTGGCTCGCCACCTGGAATCCGGCCTGCGATCCCTGGGGCTGAAGGATGTCCTGGTGCACCGGGAAGCGTTCGAGATGCGTTGATGGAAAATGCCGTATAATGGCGGACTTGGCCTGGCAGCGCCTGGCCGTCCGACATCATCGGCGCAATGGCAGAGTGGTGATGCAGCGGATTGCAAATCCGTGTACGTCGGTTCGATTCCGGCTTGCGCCTCCAAATGAAATCAAGGACTTACGTTTTTGGCGTAGGTCCTTTTTCATATCTACCCCCAAGGCCCACAATATGGACGATCAAGTTCTGGCCTCCATGGCCCGCTGGCCAAACGTACCGGCGGCGTATGGCTGGCTGTCCTTGTCGGTGCGCGGCCAGTGGCGCCTGCAGCCCCATGGGCGAGGCTGGGGCGCACAGGACGAGGAGCCCGGCGATCCCATCACCAGCCCGCAGATCGTGGCTTTCATCGGCCGCAACTACCTGGCCGACGCGGCGGGCCGCTGGTTCTTCCAGAACGGTCCGCAACGCGTCTACGTGCGCCTGGACGGTGCCCCCTGGATCCTGAGCCTGGACACCGATGCGCAGGGTGGCCCGATGCTGCGCACCCACACAGGCAACGACTATGGCCCCGTGACGCACTGGTGGCTGGATACCGAAGGCCGCCTGTATACCCAGGCAGGCCAGGGGGCCGGCCTGGTGACGGACCGCGATCTGGCCCCGACCCTCGACGCGCTGCGCAGGGTCGATGGCCGACCGCTGGATGACTGGCTGGAAAACCCCGACCCTGCCGGCTTGGTCGTGCGCCTGGACGGCGCTGCCGATGCCACCCCTGCCCCAGCAGCGCCGCTGGGCCTGCTGGCTGCGGATGCCGTGGAAACCACACTGGGCTTCGTGCGCCGACCATAGCGCCGCAGTTCGCCAGGCGGGTGCTGCCGGTCATACAGAAACCTGTGCCGCAGGGGGGGCTCTCAGGACCGGACGCACGCTAAAATCCCCCCATGACCTCGCCCGACCCTGCCTTCTACCACCCTGCCCCTCGCTCCCAGCGGTTCTGCTCACAGTGCGGCCACGCGCTCAGCCGGGAAATTCCGCCGGACGACAACCGCATCCGGGACCTGTGCACCCATTGCGGGGCGGTCCACTACCAGAACCCGCGCAATGTGGTCGGGGTGGTGCCGATCCTGGACGATCGGGTGTTGCTGTGCCGCCGCGCCATCGAGCCACGTCATGGCAAATGGACGCTGCCGGCCGGCTTCATGGAACTGGGCGAAACCACCGAGCAGGGTGCCGCACGCGAAAACCAGGAAGAATCCGGCGCGCGCATCCGGATCCGCTCCCTGTTCACGGTGATCGACGTGCCTTCGGTCAACCAGGTCCACCTGTACTACCTGGCCGACGTCCTGGGGCCGCACCTGGCGCCCGGGCCCGAAACCCTGGAAGCCGCGTTCTTCAGCCTGGACGAGATCCCCTGGCGCGAACTGGCCTTCCGTACCGTCAGCACGACACTGGAACATTATCTGCAGGACCGCGCCCAGGGCTGCTTCCCTACCCACCACTACGCCATCGACCTGCGTTTCCCGGACTGACGGACGAAATGCGCGCTGGCACCGCAACGCTGCCATGACGATCATCTGGATCGACGCTCACGACCCCCTGCCCGACCCGGCCCATGCACCAGTGCCCGCCAGCGGTCTGGCGGCAGCGGGGCTGGATCTGTCGCCCTCCCGGCTGCATGAGGCCTACCGCAAGGGCTTGTTTCCCTGGTACAGCCCTGGCGAGCCCGTGTTGTGGTGGAGTCCGGACCCGCGCATGCTGCTGCGCTGCGAAGACTTTCACCTCGGTCGTTCGCTGGCCAAACGGGTCCGGCAGTTCGATCGGGCCGACGATGCCGGGCCAGGCCCCATCCTGCGCGTCACGCTGAACCAGGCCTTTCCCGCCGTGATCGCGCACTGCGCGCAACGCGGCGCCACGCGCATCGGCCTGGGCGCTGCGCGGGCCGGGCAGGATTGGCGCACACCCGTCCCGGCCCTGGGCCGGGACGGCACCTGGATCACGCCAGACATCATGGCCGTCTACACCGCCTGGCATCGCATGGGTCATGCGCACAGTGTCGAAACCTGGATTGGCGACCGCCTGGCGGGCGGACTGTACGGGGTCAGTCTGGGGCAGTGTTTTTTCGGGGAGTCCATGTTCAGCCTGGCCGCCGACACCAGCAAGATCGCCCTGGCCTATCTGGTACGCCACTTGCAGGCACGCGGCGCAGCCTGGATCGACTGTCAGCAGGACACCCCGCATCTGGCCAGCCTGGGAGCACGGCCCGTGGAACGGCCCACGTTCCTGGCCATGCTGGCCAGCAGCCGCGATGCTGCGGCCCCAGCCTGGGGATGCGGACGCCTGCGCGCCGACGGCCGCCTGGAACCGCTGCCGGCTGGCCTTCCGGCGCCACTGATGCCACAATGAAACGATCGCCACTTCGGCCCGCTTCATGAGCAATCCCGACGATTCCATTTTCCGCCGCCTGCAGTTCTATACCACCGCGACTTACCCATGCAGCTACCTGCCCGGCCACATGGCACGTTCCGAGGTCGCGGCGCCGTCCCACCTGGTGGATGAATCCGCCTACGCGCGCCTGATCGAACAGGGTTTTCGCCGCAGTGGCCTGTTCACCTACCGGCCCGCCTGCGAGCAATGCCAGGCCTGTGTTCCCATTCGCATCGATGTCCAGCATTTTCAGCGTGACCGTACCCAGGGCAAGCTCTGGCGCCGCCTGCAATCCAGTCTGACGACCCGGCTGGCACCGCTGCACTGGGACGCCCGGCATTTCGACCTGTACCTGCGCTACCAGAAAAAACGCCACCCGGGCGCCGGGATGGACCAGGACGACCAGGCCCAGTACACCCAGTTCCTGCTGACCAGCCGCGTGCACTCCGAACTGGCCGAATTCCGCGATGCGGATGACGTGCTGCGCATGGTGGCCATCATGGATCGCATCGACCACGGCCTGTCGGCCGTCTATACCTTCTACGATCCCGACTGGCGCAGCAGCCTGGGCACCTATGGCATTCTCTGGCAACTGGACTACGCTGCCCAATTGGGCCTGCCCTGGCTGTATCTGGGTTACTGGATCGAGGGAAGCCGTAAAATGGCCTACAAATCGCGCTTCAGGCCACATCAGATCCTGCGCGGCGGCATCTGGGCCGAATCGCTGGACGACAACTGAATCCGGGCCAGCGCACACGTTCTCCACCCAACCGATCCGTTCCCAGCCCATGTCTCTGCTGTTCCAAGCCTATCCGCTGGCACGTGCCGCTCTGTTTTCCATGGACCCCGAACAGGCCCACGAATGGACCTTGCGCGCGCTGCAGCGCAGCCAGGGATGCGCCGCAACACGCCTGCTGGCCGCACGCCAGCCGATCCTGCCGCGCACCGTCATGGGCCTGCCGCTGCGCAATCCCGTCGGACTGGCTGCTGGCCTGGACAAGAACGGTGCCTGCATCGACGGCCTGGCCGCCCTGGGGTTCGGCTTCATCGAGGTCGGCACCGTGACCCCACGCGCCCAGCCCGGCAATCCAAAACCGCGCATGTTCCGCCTGCCGCGCGCGCACTGCCTGATCAATCGCATGGGCTTCAACAACGATGGCCTGGATGCCTTCGTCGCCAATGTGCAACGCAGCCAGTGGCGCAAGCAGGGCGGCATCCTGGGGCTGAACATCGGCAAGAACGCCGACACGCCGATCGAGCGCGCCGTGGATGACTACCTGCTGTGCCTGGACGGCGTATATCCCCACGCAGACTACGTCACGGTCAATATCTCCTCGCCCAATACGCGCAATCTGCGCAGCCTGCAAAGCCACGATGCGCTGGACGCGCTGCTGGGCGCGCTGCAGGAACGCCGCGAAGCCCTGGCCGACCGCCATGGCCGGCGCACGCCGCTGGCGGTCAAGATCGCGCCCGACCTGGGCTCCGAGGAAATTGACGCCATCGCGGACCTGATCCCACGCCACGGCATCGACGGCATCATCGCCACCAACACCACCCTGTCGCGCGAAGCCGTGCGCGGCCTGCCCCACGAAGACGAAGCGGGTGGCCTGTCCGGGCCGCCCGTGCACGCG
>NZ_JAVERO010000176.1:0-3478 GCF_034007085.1 Castellaniella sp.
GATCCCGGCGGGGAACATCCAGGCGCCGCCAAAGGCGGCTGGGGCGCCGGCCGGCAGCAGCAGCGAACCGATGCGCAGCAGGGCGTAGATGCCGACCTTGGTCATGATGGCAAAGATCGCGGCCACAGGGGCCGCAGCCTCGGCGTAAGTGTTCGGCAGCCAGAAATTCAGAGGCCAGGCGGCTGCCTTGATCAGGAAGGCGACCCCCAGAATCGCTGCGGCGCTGTCGAACAGTTGCCGGTCTGCGCCGTGCAGTGTCAAGGCGCGGACTGACAGGTCGGCCAGGTTCAGCGTGCCGGTCAGACCATAGATCAGCGCGATCGCCACCAGCAGCAGGAAGGATGCAATCAGGTTGACGGCGATGTAGTGCAGCGCGGCGCCCACCCGACGCTTGCCTGAGCCATGCAGCATCAGGCCGTAGGATGCCGTCAGCAGGATCTCGAAGAAGACGAAAAGATTGAACAGGTCACCTGCCAGGAAGGCCCCGTTCAACCCCATCATGATCAGCAGGAACAGGGGGTGGAAGTGGCTCCCGGCACGGTCCCAGCGGGCGGTAGCGTAGATCCAGGCACACAGTCCCAGCACCGCAGTCAGGCCCACCATCAGCGCGGCCAGGCGGTCCGCCACCAGTACGATGCCGAAGGGAGCGGGCCAGTTGCCCAGCAGATAGACGCCAATGCCGTTGGGCCAGTGCGGCGTGCCGATACTTTGGGTGGCACGTACCAGCATCAGTGCGGCCAGCGTCATCAGGGCAAGGGCGATGGCGCCCAGGGCCACGCGCAGCCGCCGATGGCTGTCGCGGGTGAGCAGCATCAGCGCGGCCATGAGCAGAGGGATCAGGACCGGCAGGACCGGCAGGTGTTGCTGCCAAAGCGTCATGGGCGGTGTTCCTCGCCGTCCACATGGTCGGTGTCATGCATCCCGCGCGAGGCCAGCAGCACGACCAGGAACAGCGCCGTGGTCGCAAAGCCGATGACGATGGCGGTCAGCACCAGGGCCTGGGGCAGTGGGTCGGCGTAGCGTGCCGGGTCGGCCCAGGCCGGATCGATGACGGGCGGGGCATCCACCCGCAGCCGGCCCATGGCGAAGATGAACAGGTTGACCGCGTAGCCCAGCAGTACCAGCCCCATGATGAACTGGAACGTGCGTGGCCGCAGCAGCAGCCAGACGCCCGAGCCTGCGAGTACGCCGATCGCCAATGCCAGTATCCATTCCATGTTCAGTGTTCCAGGGCAGGGGCCGAGGTTTCGGCGAGCTTGCGGTAGAAGCGCAGGGACTGGTGCGCCAGGGCAATGATCATCAGGATCGTGGCGCCCACCACCAGCATGTACACGCCCAGATCGAACAGCAGCACGCTGGACAGGCGCAGGGTGCCGATCAGGGGCAGGGCCAGATCCATTGCATGGGCGGCAAGCAAAGGCTTGCCGGTCCACCAGACCGCCATGGCGGCGGCGCCGGCGACCAGCAGTCCCAGGGCGATCCAGGCTTGCGGCCGGATCAGGGGGCGGGCTTCGACCCATAGGATCCCGCCGACCATATATTGCAGGATGATGCCGGTGGCCATGATCAGCCCGCCAATGAATCCACCGCCTGGCAGGTTATGACCGCGCAGCAGGAAATACAGTGAGATCATGGTGGAAACCGGCAGCAGGAGCCGCGCCAGGACAGCAGGCACGCGCATCGTGCCTTCGGGCAGCGGTGCCTGAAGATCGGGTTCCTCGAAGGCGGCTGCCGCACCGCCGCGGTGACGCAGCGGCGCGGCGATGGTCTCGGCAGGAGGGCGGAACCGGCGCAGCAGGGCGTAGACGCTGAGCGCCACGACTCCCAGCACGGTGATCTCGCCAAAGGTATCGAAGGCGCGGAAATCGACCAGGATCACGTTGACCACGTTCGCGCCGCCACCCAGGGGCCAGGCCTGCTGGACGAAATAGGCGGCGATGCTGTCGTGTGCAGCTGGCCGGGTCATCATGACGTAGGACAGGATCGTCATCAGGGCACCTGCGGACGCAGCAACCAGGAAATCACGCCGCCGTCGCCAGCGCGTCGCCCGGGGGGTGGGGCCGGGGAATTCCTCGATGCGGGGGGGCAGCCAGCGCAGCCCCAGCAGGATGAGCACGGTGGTGACGGCCTCGACCGTGAGCTGGGTCAGGGCCAGGTCCGGGGCTGACAGCCAGGCGAAAGTCACGCAGGTGAACAGGCCCGCCGCGCTGGCCAGCATCAGCGAGGCTGCGCGATGGTATTTGGCCTGGTAGGCCGCCGCCAGCACGCAAGCGCTGCCGGCCAGCCACATCAGGCCGAAGGACCATTGTGCCGGTGTGCTGAAGGTGTCGTGCGGCCACCAACCGCCTGGCAGCAGTGGCAACAGCGCCACGGCGCCAGTGGCCAGCACCAGCAGCAGCACCTGTGGTTGCAGCCGCTGGGTCTGCAGCCAGTTCAACAGACGCGCCGAGCCTGCGTCGATGGCCTCCAGCAGCAGTTCGAAGGTCTGGCGCCCGTCCAGGCGGTAGATCAGGGGTACCCGGCCAGGTGCGCGCTGGTCGCGCGCGCGCAGTGCCTGATACAGTCCAATGCCGGCGACCATGGCAGTCAGGCTCATCAGCAAGGGCAGGTTCAGGCCATGCCAGAGCCGCAGATCGTAGGTCGGGACGCGATCGCCCAGCAGGGCGTGCATGACCAGGGTCAGAACGGGTTCCAGGAACAGGCCGGGCAGGATGCCGACGGCCAGGCAGAACAGTACCAGTACGGCGCAGGGGATCAGCATCATGCGGGGCGGATCGTGTGGCGTACGAGGCAGATCTGTCGCCTGCGGGCCGAAGAACACCTGCAGGATGAAACGCAGCGAATAGGTCACGCTGAAGGCGCCGGCCAGCACGGCGACGATGGGCAGGCCCCAGCGGCTGGCCCAGTGTCCGGTGATGAAGACGGTTTCCGCGAAGAACATTTCCTTTGAGAGAAAACCGTTGAGCAAGGGCACGCCCGCCATGGCAGCGGCCGACACCATGGCCAGCGTGGCAGTCAGCGGCATCAGGGATCGCAGGCCGGACAGACGGACCAGATCGCGTGTGCCGCTTTCGTGGTCGACGATCCCTGCCGCCATGAACAGGGATGCCTTGAATGTGGCGTGGTTGATGATGTGGAAGATGGCGGCCACCAGCGCCAGGCGGCTGTTCATGCCCAGCAGCAGAGTAATCAGGCCCAGATGGCTGATGGTGGAATAGGCCAGCACGCCTTTCATGTCGCGCTGGAAGGTCGCGGCATAGGCCCCCAGCAGGAGAGAGCACAGGCCTGCTCCACCGATGATCCAGGTCCACCAGTCGGTGCCGGAAAAGATCGGCCAGAACCGCGCCAGCAGGAAGACGCCCGCCTTGACCATGGTGGCCGAGTGCAGGTAGGCCGAAACCGGGGTGGGCGCTGCCATGGCGTTGGGCAGCCAGAAATGGAAGGGAAACTGGGCGCTTTTGCTCAGGGCACCCAGCGC
>NZ_JAVERO010000026.1:0-23254 GCF_034007085.1 Castellaniella sp.
GATATTATCTCATAAAATCAACGTGTTAGTGATATTTCAGGGCCGACTGGGTAGGCGTGGTGATGCGCTTCGGATGCCGGGAAAGCCTGGACCAGCTCGGCATAGCGGTGCAATGGCGCTAGGTACAGCGTGGCGAACTGACGGCGAGACAGCGAGGTTCTCTGCCAAATGTGTTCCAGCAGCTTCTGCCGCCGTGGCGTGGCCAGCAGCGATGCGGCCGACTGCGGCCGCATCAGCCCTTTCGGGAGATCGGTAGCGGGTGCTGGCAACGGAGCGACTGCCCCCGAGGCCCGTTTTCGTTGGAACAGAGAGAGCATCCGGGTGTCCTGGTGGTGGGCTTACCGGGAGGCCTTTTCGCCTTTTCGAGGTAGAGCCTTTCCCCTTGTCCCCCGTTCCCTTGCCCTTTTGGCTCTTTGGCCGTTACAGCCTTTGGGTATAGGGCAGCGAGCATTGACCGTCCACCCTCAATGCGGGTCCACCAAGGCCGGATTGATGCGGGAAGGCTCACTGTTCCCTCCCTACGATGAGGTTCAATGTTGAATGCGGAGAACATCATGAAACCTCACATTGATTTGGTAAGGAAATATCCTTACAATGCAGGCATTGCTATCAGGAGAGCCGCCATGCCTGCCATTCACGAAGTTGCCACTCTGACATCCAAGGGGCAGATCACGCTGCCCAAGTCCATCCGCCAGGCACTGGGTGCCGATACCGGCAGCAAGCTCGCGTTCGAGCTTCGCGGCGGTGAAGTGGTCGTGACCCGTGCCGATGCGGAGCACGAGGACCCGGCCATTGCCGCGTTCCTGGCCCTGCTGGCGCGCGACATTGAAGCAGGCCGGAATGTTCGCGGTCTGCCCGAGGATCTGGCTCGCACGATGCTGGAGCACGCCGGCCACAAGGTGGACCTGGGCGATGATTTCGCTGAGGACGTGGAAATCTGATGCAACAGCATGGCTGGACACTGCTGTTCCACGACAACCTGATCGAGCAGATGATGAAGCTGCGCGCAGCTGTGCTGCGTGCCCAGGAGAACGACCCGCAAGGGTTCGCGTCCAACGCCAACGTCAAGTTCTTCCGGGCCTTGGTCCAGTTGATACAAGACGTGGTGCCGGGTGATCCGGCACGCGACGAGTACCGTCAGGGCAACACCATGGGGACGGCCTACCGCCACTGGCGGCGGGCCAAGCTCGGAAGGCGTTACCGGCTGTTCTTCCGGTACGACTCGAAGGCGAAGGTCATCGTGTACGCCTGGGTCAACGACGAGCAGACCCTACGGTCGTCGGGCAGTAAGTCCGACCCGTATGCCGTGTTCGAGAAGATGCTTGGACGTGGAAATCCGCCAGACGACTGGAACGCATTGGTACAGGCAAGCAAGCAGGATTGGAGCAAACTGGAATAGGTATGCCGCCGTAGCAGGAGACGATCATGAACACGACAGCTCGCATCAGCACCGCAGAACGCCTCGGACGCACTCTTGGCCGTGGATGGCGCGCCTATGTGCGTGGCGAACGGTAATCCCCCCATTTTCAGCAGTAGGCTTTCGTAGAATGTGTTAATGGGAGTGGATTTTGCTGGATGTCACTGGATGAGTGTTGGCTAAAAATTCTCAACCCTGACAATGACTTGAGCCGTAGAGCCGAGAGTTGAAGTGGAGCGGGTGATGGGAATCGAACCCACGACGCAGGCTTGGGAAGCCGGAGTTTTACCATTAAACTACACCCGCACCGAGCCAGCTCGATGACAGCAAGGATTCATTGGTAAAATCGAGTCTCACCAAATCCCTTGCAGCCCGACATTTTAACAGCATTTTGAGCCACCCCAAATCCCCCCCTCCCATCGTGACGGCCCAGACTCCGTCGGGCAGCACGCACATCCGCAGCTTCGTCCATCGTCGTGCCCACATCACCCCCAGCCAGGAACAGGCGATCGAGGCCTGGCTGCCGCGCTGGTCGATCCGCTACCAGAATACGCCCATCGACCTGACGGCGGCCTTTGGCCGTGCAGCCCCGGTGATCCTGGAAATCGGCTTCGGCATGGGGGAAACCACCCAGCAGATCGCCCAGACCCGGCCAGACGACAATTTCCTGGGGATCGAAGTCTTCAATGCCGGCGTGGGGGCGCTGCTCAAACATATCCACGACAACGGACTGGACAACATCCGCATCATTCAACACGATGCCGTCGAAGTCCTGCGCGACATGATCCCCCCCCACTCACTGGCCGGCGTGCATATTTTCTTTCCCGATCCCTGGCCCAAAAAACGCCATCACAAGCGCCGCCTGATCCAGCCCGCCTTCATTGAACTGCTGTGCAGCCGCATGATGCCCGGTGCCTACCTGCACTGTGCCACCGACTGGGAACACTATGCCCAGCAAATGCTGGACGTCCTGTCGGCCGAACCCGCCCTGCAAAACACCTGCGCCGGCTATGCGCCACGCCCGGCATACCGCCCACTGACCAAATTCGAACGCCGCGGCCTGCGCCTGGGCCACGGCGTGTGGGATCTGATATTCGAACGCCGCGCCCTGCAGGACGCCGCACCCATCACGGAGCCAAACTGATGTACCCAGAAATCGAACCCTACGCTCAGGGATTCCTGACCGCCGGCCATGGCCACCGGGTGTACTGGGAACTGTGCGGCAATCCCCAAGGCCGACCGGCAGTATTCCTGCACGGAGGCCCAGGTGCCGGCTGTTCTCCCACCCACCGCCGCCTGTTCGACCCGCAGCGCTACAACATTCTGTTGTTCGACCAGCGCGGTTGTGGCCGGTCCACGCCCTCGGCTTCGATCGAACACAATACGACCTGGGACCTGGTCGCAGACATCGAGCGCCTGCGCACCGAAGTCCTGCATGCGGACCGCATGGTCGTGTTCGGCGGATCATGGGGATCGACCCTGGCCCTGGCCTACGCCCAGACCCACCCTGAACGGGTCCATGCCCTGATCGTGCGCGGCATCTTTCTGCTGCGCGCCGCAGAACTGCGCTGGTTCTACCAGGAAGGCGCTTCCTGGCTGTTCCCGGATCGCTGGGAACATTACCTGGCCCCAATCCCCGAGGCAGAACGCCACGACCTGATTGCTGCCTACCATCGCCGCCTGACAGCCGACGATCCCCAGGTCCAGCTCCAGGCGGCGCACGCCTGGACTCAATGGGAAAGCCACACGATCAGCCTGCTGCCCAATCCGGCCCATCATCACGCCCATGCCGCCGATGAGGCCGCGCTGGCCTTCGCCCGCATTGAAAACCATTACTTCGCAAACAGAGGCTTCATGGAAGAAGGCCAGCTGCTGCGCGACGCCCACAAACTGGCCACCATCCCGGGGGTGATCGTCCAGGGCCGTTACGATGCCTGCACGCCCGCCAAATCAGCCTGGGACCTGCATCGCGTCTGGCCACAGGCGGAATTCCACATGATCCCCGATGCCGGGCACGCGTTCGACGAACCAGGCATCCTGGCACAGCTGCTGGCCGCCACCGATCGCTTTGCCTGTCCCGAAGAAGGAGCCGAGCCGTGACACTGAACATCATTCTGAACGGTACCGACACGGCCCTGGACAACGTGCGCACCGTCCATGACCTGGTGGTTCAGCTGGGCTACGAGGGCAAGCGCATCGCTGTGGAACACAATGGCGATATCGTGCCGCGCAGCCAGCACGATCAGGCATCGCTGGCTGACGGCGACCGGATCGAAATCGTGGTGGCCGTGGGAGGCGGGTAATCAGGCCCCAGGCCAAGGCGCAGACATGATCAGCGATCAGCGGAACCCGCCCCGGCCAAACCCGCCCAGGCCCTTCATCGCACCCATGGCGCGCATCATTTTCGCCATGCCGCCTTTTTTCATCTGCTTCATCATGCCCTGCATCTGCTCGAACTGTTTGAGCAGCCGGTTGACTTCCTGGACCGGCACGCCCGAACCGGCGGCAATGCGGCGCTTGCGCGAGGCCTTGATGAGTTCGGGCTTGGCGCGTTCCAGCGGCGTCATGGCATTCAGGATGCCTTCGGTGCGGGCCAGCTGCTTTTCTGCCTGACCGCCCTGTACCTGGGACGCCGCCTGGGCAAACTGCGCCGGCAGTTTTTCCAGCAGCGAACCCATGTCACCCAGTTTTTTCACCTGCTGCAGCTGGTCGCGAAAATCGTTCAGATCAAAGCGATCGCCGGATTTCATGCGTGCGGCCAGTTTCTGCGCCTCGGCGATGTCGATGTTTTTCTGGGCCTGCTCGACCAGCGACACGATATCGCCCATGCCCAGGATGCGCTGGGCCATGCGTTCGGGGTGGAAGGCTTCCAGCCCGTCGAGTTTTTCGGACACGCCGACGAATTTCAATGGCTTGCCGGTGATCTGCCGCACCGACAGCGCAGCACCGCCGCGCGCGTCGCCGTCCAGCTTGGTCATGACCACGCCGGTCAGCGGCAATGCGTCCGAGAAGGCGCGCGCCACATTGACCGCGTCCTGGCCCTGCATGGCATCGACCACGAACAAGGTCTCGATCGGCGAGAGCAATTCGTGCAGCGCACGGATCTCGTCCATCATGACCTGATCGATGCCCAGACGACCCGCCGTATCGACGATCAGCACGTCATAATGATGGCGCTTGGCGTAATCAAGCGCGCTGCGGGCGATGTCCTGTGGCTTTTGCGTCGTCTCGGTCGGCAGGAAATCGACCCCGACCTGGGCGGCCACGGTCTTCAGCTGGTCGATGGCCGCCGGGCGATAGACGTCGGCACTGACCACCAGGACCTTTTTGCGGCCGGTCTTGCGGCCATGCTGGACGTGATGGCCATCCGACAGCCATTTTGCCAGCTTGCCGGTGGTGGTGGTCTTGCCCGCGCCCTGCAGCCCAGCCATCAGGATCACGGCCGGCGGCTGGGCCGCCAGCGACAGTTCACCCGCTTCGGCACCCAGGTCGCCGCCCATCAGGGCGGTCAGTTCCTTGTGCACCACCCCGACCAGCGCCTGGCCCGGATTCAGGCTGCCGACGACCTCTTGCCCCAGGGCGGATGCCTTGACCCGCGCCACGAAATCACGCACCACCGGCAGCGCCACGTCGGCTTCCAGCAGCGCCAGGCGGACTTCGCGCAGCATGTCCTGAGTGTTGGACTCGGTCAAACGAGCCTCGCCACGCATGGTCTTGACGACACGCGACAATCGGGATGTCAGGTTATCGAACATGATGCCGTATCCGTAAAACTGGTTGATCCGTCGGCCAGCGCATAAAATGAATGCTTTTGGGGGGCGCGACCCTGCGCGCCGGACACCGACAGGACTATGTCAGTCAGCATTGTATTTCACTTGCTTGCCGCGCTGGCCTATGCCGTACTGGGCATCGCCCTGTGGCGTCCCATTGCCCGGGTCAGCGACATCTGCCCCACCGGCGCCATCGGTCGCAGCTGCCTGTTGGGCGCCATCATCCTGCATGGCATCGGCCTGGCCGACGCCGTCATTGTGCCCTCTGGCCTGCACCTGGGCTGGATACTGGCCCTGTCCGCCGCCCTGTGGCTGGGCATGATCGTCTTCTGGATCGAAAATTTCCTGCTGCAGCTGGACGGTGTGCTGCTCCTGCTGCTGCCCACTGCGGCGCTGGTCAGCCTGCTGGCCGCTGCGTTCCCCCAAGGCTATCTGGTGCCCCACGCCAGCAATGACTGGCTGCGCGTGCATCTGCTGATTGCCATGACGGCCTACGGCCTGATCACTATCGCCGCACTGCATGCCATGTTGATGACGGTGCTGGATCGCCATCTGCACCGCCCCATCGAATCGGTCGGCGAACAGGGAATCGTCAGCCGCGCCATGAGCGCCATGCCCCCGCTGCTGACCCTGGAACAACTGCTGTTCCGCCTGATCTGGGTCGGTTTCGGCGTGCTGACACTGACCGTCCTGACCGGCATCGTCGTGTCCCTGCACCTCAGCGGCCACGCCCTGCCCATGGACCACAAGACCGTCTTCACTCTGCTGTCCTGGGCCACCTTCGGCGTGCTGCTGGCAGGACGCCATATCCAGGGCTGGCGCGGGCGCGTCGCCCTGCGCTGGACGCTGGCTGGTTTCGCCTTCCTGTTGCTGTCCTACACCGGCAGCCGATTCGTCCTGGAAGTCATTCTGCAACGAGGCACTCTTGGGTAAATTCCTGCTCTGGGCGATCATCATCCTGGCCGTCCTGTTCGTTTCCCGCGTCCTGAGCCACCAAAAGGCCCAGGCCCGCCAGTCCGCCGCCCGCCGCCAGGCCGAAGACGCACGCGCCGCGTCCGAAACCATGGTCCGCTGCGCCCACTGCCGCATCTACCTGCCCCGCTCCGAGGCCTACCTGAGCCAGGGCAAGACCTGGTGCTGCGCGGAACACGCCCGGCTGGGCCTGAGGAAATGAAGGCGGGGGAAAGCCCCGAGCCTGAGCCGGGACGTTCTTTGATCATCGGGGCAGATGGCTGGTTGATTGCCGCAAGCTCCGAGGACGTGACAAAGACACATTCTGCGTCTGGATCACCTACCGGCAGCAGCATCAGCCGCAGCGCGCATACCCAAAACATCCTGCGCCGCCCTTCCCCCAACCATGACCAGCGCCCCGACGACGAAAATCCCTACCTGCTGGTGATCCACAACATCAGTCTGCCGCCCGGCGTGTTCACGGGCGACGCCATCATCGACTTTTTCCAGAATCGCCTGGATATCGCATCCCACCCCTGGTTCGAGAACATCCGCGACCTACGGGTCTCTGCCCATTTCCTGATCCGCCGCGACGGCACGATCGTGCAATTCGTACCCACGACTTTGCGCGCCTGGCATGCGGGGGTTTCATCTTTCGAAGGCCGGGAACGCTGCAACGACTTTTCCATCGGCATCGAACTGGAAGGCACGGACACGCTGGCCTATACGGATGCGCAGTACGAACGGCTGGGTGCGCTGGCGGCTGCGGTCCGGGCACGGCATCCGATCCGGGCGGTGCGGGGACACGAACACATCGCGCCGGGGCGGAAGACGGATCCGGGGGTGGCGTTTGATTGGGATCGGTTCGCATCAAGCAGGGTGCCATGAAGCCCCGCGTCACCGTCATCTCCCTGGGGATCAATGACCAGGATCGTTCGGTCCGGTTCTATCGGGACGGCCTGGGGCTGGTGACCAAAGGCTTCGTCGGATGAACACCACAACCGGATGGCTTCGCCCCGCCCCAGACGGTAAAATAGAACATTCCTTTTGAATCAGGCATCTTCATGTCCAGTCAGCGCGTGCATCAACACCCCAGCCAGGAAGCCATCCTGCGCGCCGTGGCCAGTTCCACCGCCATCGAAACGGGTCAACGCATCGCCGACATCGAAGCCAAATTGCGCGGCGGGGACAGCCATCTTCCCCAGGTTTCTCTAGCCGCGATCAACCGTCCCGCCCACTCAGCGCAACGCTGACCAATGCGCGCATGGGCGCGTAATCCATGCCCACGCCACATTGGATCGCACTGAAATACGCCGTCTTGTCCGCATCCCATCGGCTGTAGTCCAACGGGCCGCGACCTGCCTGCACCGCCATCACATCGGCCAGCAGACGCGACAGTCGTCCATTGCCTTCGCGAAACGGGTGCACCAGAATCAGTTCAACATGGCAGACGGCGATGGCCTCGACCAGCGCATCATGGCTTACATCGTGACAAGGCGTATGGCGCTGCAAGTATGTCCGCTCGAACTCGTCCAGCAAGCGGGGAATCTGCCGGGCGGCGGCAAAATGGAAACCATCCTTGCTCATATTGACTGACCGAGGCTGGCCGGCCCAATCGTACAGATTGCCCAGCCACTGGTGGTGCCACCCCATCAGGTCGGCTACAGCCAGCCGACGATTGGGGAACTGGTCCCGCAATATCCGCTCATAGAGCCGCAGCAACAGTCTCGCTTCGAGATCGTCCATCACGGCTGGGTCCGTGATGCCGGCCCGGTTCCGCAGCACCCGTCCGTTCGATCCGGGTTGGCATTCGGCCTGCGGACCCGTGGCCTGGTAACGGTTGGCGGCCATGTGCCCTACCCCCGCAGCGCCCTCGCGTGAAAGGCCACGTGTTCCCCGATGAAACTGGCGATGAAATAGTAACTGTGATCATATCCGGCATGCCGGCGCACAGTGGCCTGATAGCCCATGTCCAGGCAGGCTTCCTCCAGCAGTTCGGGCCGCAATTGCACTGCCAGAAACTCATCGTCCAGGCCCTGGTCGATCAGCATTGGCAAATGATCGGCCTGCGAGGCCGCGCGGATCAGTGCCACGGCATCCCACTGCGCCCATGCAGACACGTCATCGCCCAGGTAGGCGGAAAGAGCCTTCTGCCCCCAGGGGACCTGGGTCGGTGCAACGATGGGCGCAAAGGCCGACACGCTGCGATAGCGTCCGGGATGCCGCAAGGCGGTGACCAGCGCGCCATGCCCACCCATGGAATGGCCAGAGATCGCCCGCACGCCGGAAGCCGGAAAATGCTGCTCGATCAGCGCCGGCAGTTCCTGGGCGACATAGTCCTGCATGCGGTAATGCGCCGCCCAGGGAGCCTGGGTGGCATTCAAGTAGAAACCGGCACCCTGGCCCAGGTCGTAGGCCGGGTCATCGGCCACGCCTTCGCCGCGCGGACTGGTGTCTGGCGCAACCAGGATCAGGCTGTGGCGCTCGGCATGGGCCTGGGCGCCGGCCTTGGTGATGAAGTTCTGTTCCGTGCAAGTCAGGCCGGACAGCCAATACAGCACAGGACACGATTCGCCGCGCAGGGCGGCCGAAGGCAGGAAGACGCCGACGCGCATGTCACAGCCCAGCACGGCAGACGCATGCTGCCAGACTTCCTGGCGGCCACCAAAACAGCTGTGTTGCTCAATGCGTTCCATAGTGCACCACCGAACGAATGGATTTGCCTTCGTGCATCAGGTCGAAGGCATGGTTGATGTCGTCCAGGCCCATGGTGTGGGTGACGAAGGGCTTCAAGTCGATATCACCGCGCATGGCTTCCTGGACCATGCCAGGCAGCTGGGAACGGCCCTTGACACCGCCAAAGGCCGTGCCGCGCCAGGATCGGCCCGTCACCAGCTGGAAGGGCCGGGTGGAGATTTCCTGTCCGGCACCGGCAACCCCGATGATGATGGACTGGCCCCACCCCCGATGCGCGCATTCCAACGCGGCCCGCATGACATTGACGTTGCCGATGCATTCGAAACTGTGATCCACCCCCCAGCCGGTCATGCCGACAATGACCTGCTGCACGGGTTCGTCGTGATCCTTGGGATTGACGCAGTCGGTGGCACCAAAGACCTTGGCCAGCGCGAATTTGTCGGGATTGGTGTCCACGGCGATGATGCGCCCCGCCCCCGCCTGGCGTGCGCCCTGGACGACGGCCAGACCGATGCCGCCCAGGCCGAAGACGGCCACGGTGTCGCCGGGCTGGACCTTGGCGGTGTTGCGCACAGCGCCAATGCCGGTGGTCACGCCACAGCCCAGCAGACAAACCTGTTCCGGATTGGCATCCGGGTCGATCTTGGCCAGGGAAACCTCTGCCACGACGGTGTATTCACTGAAAGTCGAGCAGCCCATGTAGTGATAGATGGGCTTGCCCTGGTAGGAAAAACGTGTCGTGCCGTCGGGCATCACGCCCTTGCCCTGGGTCGCGCGCACGGCCACACACAGATTGGTCTTGCCTGACTTGCAGAACAGGCATTCGCCGCATTCGGCGGTATACAGGGGAATGACATGGTCGCCCGGCGCAACGCTGGTGACGCCCTCGCCGACCTCGACGACGATGCCAGCACCCTCATGGCCGAGCACGGCAGGGAACACGCCTTCGGGGTCGTCACCACTGAGGGTGAAGGCGTCGGTGTGGCAGACGCCGGTATGGGTGATGCGGACCAGGACCTCGCCCTTGCGGGGCGGTTCGACGTCGATTTCGACGATCTGCAACGGTTTGCCGGCCTCGAAGGCCACTGCGGCGCGGGATTTCATCGGGCTATCTCCTCCAATTTCACCCCACCTGGTGCAAGCGGGGTTCAGACCGATTATGGCCAGAACCCCGTGGGAAGACAAACGCGCTCAGTTCCCCAGCAGCAGCGCGTTCATGCGCTTCACGAACGCCGCAGGATCCTTCAGGGCGGCGCCTTCGGCCAGCATGGCCTGATCCAGCAGCAGTTCGGCCCAGTCGCCGAACGACGCGTCGGATTGGGATTCCAGACGCTTGACCAGCGCATGCTGCGGGTTCACCTCCAGGATGGGCTTGACCTCTGGTGCGTCCTGGCCAGCCGCCTTGAGCATGCGCAGCAGATGCGGGCTCAGCTCGTGTTCGTCCACGACCACGCAAGCAGGCGAATCCACCAGGCGGGCAGTGGCACGCACGTCCTTGACGCGTTCACCCAGCGCCTGCTTCAGACGCTCGATGGTGGGCTTGAACGCCTCGGCGGCCTCGGCCTGCTGTTTCTTTTCTTCCTCGTCGGCCAGGGCGTCCAGGTCCAGACCGCCCTTGGCGACCGAGGCCAGGGCCTTGCCTTCGAATTCGCGCAGGTAGGACAACATCCATTCGTCCACACGGTCGGACAGCAGCAGGACTTCCAGACCCTTGCGGCGGAAGACTTCCAGGTGCGGGCTGTGCGCGGCAGCGGCGTAGGAATCGGCGCTCAGGTAGTAGATCTTGTCCTGGCCTTCCTTCATGCGGCCAATGTAGTCGGCCAGGGACACGGTCTGCGCCGGACTGTCGGACTGGGTGGACGCGAAACGCAGCAGGCCGGCGATGCGGTCCTTGTTGGCAGGGTCTTCGCCCACGC
The DNA here is from genome assembly GCF_034007085.1 of Castellaniella sp. Lineage (GTDB taxonomy): Bacteria > Pseudomonadota > Gammaproteobacteria > Burkholderiales > Burkholderiaceae_B > Castellaniella. The sequence goes on from NZ_JAVERO010000026.1 coordinate 10,752, forward strand.
CTTCTTTCAGCACCTGGCCGAACTGGGTCCAGAATTCGGCGTATTCCTCGGGCTTGTCGCGAGCCAGGTCTTCGAGCAGGCCCAGGATGCGCTTGGCGGAGCCTTCGCGGATGGCGCGCACGTCGCGGCTTTCCTGCAGGATTTCCCGCGAGACGTTCAGCGGCAGATCGGCGGAATCGACGACGCCACGCACAAAGCGCAGGTAGGCCGGCAGCAGTTGGTCGGCATCATCCATGATGAAGACGCGCTTGACGTACAGTTTCACGCCTCGGCGGGCATCACGGTCCCAGAGATCGAAAGGCGCGCGCTTGGGCACGAACAACAGCTGGGTGTATTCGCTGCGGCCTTCGACACGATTGTGTGTCCAGGCTAGCGGGTTCTCGTAATCGTGCGAGATGTGCTTGTAGAATTCCTGGTACTGCTCGTCAGTGATGTCGGACTTGGACCGAGTCCACAGGGCATTGGCCTGGTTGACGGTTTCCCATTCGTCCTTGACGACCTGCTCGGATTTTTCCGCGTCCCACTCTTCCTTTTTCATCTGGATGGGCAGGGAAATGTGATCGGAATAGCGGCGCAGGACTTCACGCAGTTTCCACCCTGACAGGAATTCGTCCTCGTCGGCGCGCAGCGTCAGCGTGATGGCGGTGCCACGCGCTTCCTGTTCGATGGTTGTCACGGAAAATTCGCCCTGGCCATCGGATTCCCAGAGCACGCCTGCGGATGCCGGCAAGCCGGCGCGGCGGCTGCGCACGGCGACCTTTTCCGCAACGATGAAAGACGAATAAAAGCCCACGCCGAACTGGCCGATCAGCTGGGCGTCCTTTTGCTTGTCGCCGGTCAACTGGGAAAAGAATTCGCGCGTGCCGGATCGGGCGATAGTGCCCAGATTGGCGATGGCCTCGTCGCGCGACAGGCCGATGCCGTTGTCGGTGATGGTGATGGTGCGGGCATTCTTGTCGAACTCGACACGAATGCGCAAGTCGGAATCGCCCTCGAGCAGGTCCGGATGGTCAATGGCCTCGAAGCGCAGCTTGTCGCAGGCATCGGATGCGTTGGACACGAGTTCTCGCAGGAAGATTTCCTTGTTGCTGTACAGGGAATGGATCATCAGGTGCAGCAACTGCTTGACTTCGGCCTGGAAGCCCAGGGTTTCGGCCGTCTTGGTGTCGGTTTCGCTCATGGTTCGGATGGGTTCGAAGGTTCTTGCGGGATTGCATGGCGCCCCGCAAACGGCCTGAAAGGCGGTCGCGGGGCGGACTGCTGGATCAGTTGGGGCCGGGGTGCCGGGTTTTCAAGAGCCAGGGAACCTCTGAACAAGCCCTTCAAGCCTGCGCAAACCCTGAATAGTCCTTATTTGTTTCTGGATATCTACGAATCGGACCGATCCGATACGGTTATTCTTTAAGCAAAAAACATTTCTCTCACCTATTTGCAGGAGACACAGCATGCCCGGACAAGGCACAGGCCCCAACGCGGGCCGCATGGCGCGCGCCACACTCGGGACCCAATTGTTCATCGCCGCCACCTTGATCACCATCCTGGTGATGGCGGTTCTGGCCTCCATCATCACCTGGCAGAACCGGCAGACGGCGATCGACAATGTCCGCGCAGCCAACCGCTACGGGCTGCAGGGTTACGACCGCACACTGCAACTGATCTACGACATCGCCCGCAAGCGCAGCGAATCCCTGTATCCGGTGCTGATCCGCTACATGAATGGCATCCCCAAGCCCAGCGGAGTGGTGGAAAACGGCATGCCGGTCTTCAAGTCCTCGGGCATGCCCATCAACGGCGACCAGGACCTGATGCGCAGCGTCACGGGACTCTCCGCCGAAGTCTACGCTCGCGCCAATCAGGGCTGGCAGCGAATCGCCAGCGCCTATCAGGATCTACAGGGCCACGCCCTGGGTGAAACCCTGGATCCCACCGCACGCATTGCCCAGGCCCTGGACTCAGGCGAAATCACCCACTTCCCCAGCCTGGTGGACGGAAAATGGCACCTGATCACGGTCAACCCACTCAAGAATGGCAACCAGGTCTACGGTGGAATTGTTGATTACCTGGACATCAGCGCCCAGATCGACCCGGTGCTGAAGGACCTGGCCGAGGCCACGCTGGCCGAATACGGCCAATTGTTCGTGCTGCGGCCGACCGCCGACGGCAAGGACTGGATCCGCGTCGCGGGCATGTTCGGCAAGCCCGGCGACCTGTTCAGCGCCGGTAATCCGCCGGACGATTTCGCCGCCATGAACAGCGCCTTCCAGTCGGCCCCGGACGGGGTGCGGCGCGTCACGGTGCGGGGCCAGGAAATCTTCCTGGCCTGGCAGACGGTGCCCAACTGGGGCTGGATGATGTATGGATTCGGTAGCGTGGACGACTACCTGGCTGACAGCACCCGCGCCATGTGGATCCAGTTGGGCGTGATGCTGCTGGGCACGCTGTTGATTTCCCTGCTGATCCGCTGGCTGGCGCGCCACACTCTGGGGCCCGTGCATGACGTGGTCGAAGGCATGCGGAGACTGGGCGCTGGTGACCTGACCCACACGGTGCCCGCCAGTCCGACGGGCAGCCGCAACGAGGTGCACCAATTACTGGACAGCCTGCGCGGAACCCAGAACGCGCTGAGGCACATGATCCGCCAGGTGCGCCACAGCGTCGGTGAAATCCACACCGGCGCGCGCGAGATCGCTGCCGGCAATGCGGATCTGTCCAGCCGCACGGAACAACAGGCAGCATCCCTGCAAGAAACGGCTGCCAGCATGGAAGAGCTGGCCTCCACCGTACGCCAGAACGCCGATAACGCCCGCCAGGCCGACCAACTGGCTACTGGCGCCTCGCAGACTGCGCACCAGGGGGAACAGGCCGTCCACGGCATGGTGGATACCATGAAGCGGATCGCCGACAGTTCAGCCCGCATCACCGACATCATCAGTGTGATCGACAGCATTGCCTTCCAGACCAACATCCTGGCACTGAACGCTGCCGTCGAGGCGGCCCGGGCAGGCGAGGAAGGCCGCGGCTTTGCGGTCGTGGCCGGCGAGGTCCGCGCCCTGGCCCAGCGCTCCGCCGACGCCGCGCACGAGATCAAGGCACTGATCGAAGCTGCATCCACAGAGGTGGAATCCGGCACCCGCCAGGCAAGCAACGCAGGCGCCACCATGCAGGAAGTCCTGACCGCAGTCGACCGGGTGACCCAGATCATGGGAGAAATTGCTGCAGCTTCCAACGAGCAGTCTACCGGCATCGACCAGGTCAATCTGGCAGTCACCCAGATGGACCAGGTAACGCAGCAGAATGCTGCGCTGGTCGAACAGGCGGCGACCGCTGCCGAATCCCTGCGGGAACAGGCCGACCACCTGGCCGACACCGTGGCCGTATTCCGTACCGGGGATGCCGAAGCAACATCCCCCGCCGTAGCGCAGCACCCCGCCCCGGGCCAGGCCGATGTGCCGCGCCTGCCCGGCTAAAGGGGCAAGAGCCGCCAGGCCAGCAGGAACATGACGGCGGCGATGCCGCCATCCAGCCAACGCCAGGCCCCAGGATTCTGGAACAACGGCGCACATAGCCGCGACCCCAGGCCCAGCGCCGCCAGCCACAGTACGCTGGCGGTCAGCGCCCCGGCAGCAAAACCGAAGCGGGCATCCGCAAAACCATGGGCGATCGAGCCCAGCACCATCATATCCAGCCAGAAATGCGGATTGAGCAGCGTAAAGCCCACGGCACCCAGCAAGGCGGCACGGCGCGAGGACACCGCCGCCTGATCGGCCCGAGGGCCGACGTCCGGACGCCAGGCCCGGCGCGCCGACTGGATGCCGTACCACGTCAGGAACACGACCCCGCACCACAGCACGGCATCCGCCAGCCCAGGCAGCCAGGCCGTCAATGCCTGCAGGCCCGACACACTGCCAAAAATGAAACACGCGTCGATCAGGGCGCACACCAGCAAGATGGCCCGCAAGTGCGCCCGGGCAATGCCCTGGCGCAGGATGAAAGCGCTTTGTGCCCCCACCACGGCGAACATGCCCAGGCCCGTCAGCGTGCCGCTGGCCCAGGCAGCAGCCAAGGGGGAAACGGCGGGGACAATGGCGGCGAACATGATGAAGCTCCTGCGGTGGACAGCGAAAAACGGGACGGCCAGGTAATCCCCCTATCGCTCAGGCCTCCATTTTCCACAGACCCGGATATAAAATACAGCTAATTTATTTAAATATGATTTAGCTGTACTTAATAATTCACCGAATAAAACCTCGCGTCGCATGCATCTGCGGATTCGGGCGGCCTACCACCAGACCCACAGCCAAATGCACACTCATGCAACTGGATCACGATAATCTGCGCGCCCTGGCCGCCGTGGTACGCGAAGGCAGCTTCGAGCGGGCCGCCGCCGCCCTGCACGTGACGCCCTCGGCCGTATCCCAGCGCATCAAGACCCTGGAATCCCGCATGGGCCGGCTCCTGGTCCTGCGCACCATCCCGGCCCAGCCCACGGACGACGGTCGCGTCCTGGTGCGCCTGGCCGAACAGGCTGCCCTGCTGGAACACGAGGCCCTGGAACGCCTGGGCATGGGAGACGATCGCCCGGCACCCAGCCTGCGCGTGGCCGTCAACCACGACAGCCTGGAAACCTGGTTCATCGAGGCCGCTACCCGCTACGCGGAACAGACCCGCACAACGCTGGATCTGGTATCGGAAGACCAGGATCACACGGCCACCCTGCTGCGCAACGGCAGTGTGCTGGCAGCGGTCACCACACTGGGCGACCCCGTACAAGGCTGCCGGGTCCACTCGCTGGGCCGCATGCGCTACGTGGCCACCTGCACGCCCGACTTCCACGCCCGGCATTTTTCCCGGGGCGTCACGCCCGATGCCCTGGCAAACGCGCCAGTCCTGATCTTCAACCGCAAGGACGACCTGCAGGCGCAGTTCGCGCGCGGCGTGATGGGCGACACGCCCTGGCAACCCCCCACCTGGTGGGTGCCTTCGTCCCATGCGTTCGTCTCGGCCACGCTGGCTGGACTGGGCTGGACCATGAACCCCTTGCCTATGATTCGTGATGCGCTGGAAGCTGGCCGGCTGGTGCCGCTGCGCGCGCGAGCCTGGCAGGATGTACCGCTGTACTGGCAGCACTGGCGGACCGGATCGATCTCCATGGAACGGCTGACCTCGGCCGTGCTGCGGGCCGCCCGCACCCTGGTGCGCCCGGCCCGCACGCCGGTCAGCCCCCCTGGCGCAAGCGGCTCAGGGTCGTCGTCGGCGTGATGACCTCGGGGTCGAGCAGGCAGTGCAGAATGGCCGGCAGGCCGCTGTCCAGCGCACGCTGCAGCGCGGGGGCGAATTCCTCGGTTGTCTCGACGCGTTCTCCGTGCCCGCCAAACGCACGCGCATACGCCGCAAAATCAGGGTTGCGCAAGGCGGTGGCCGACACCCGGCCAGGATAACGCCGTTCCTGGTGCATGCGGATGGTGCCGAACATGCCGTTGTCGATCAGGATCACCAGAATCGGCAAGCCATACTGCACCGCCGTGGCGAATTCCTGGCCATGCATCATGAAGCAGCCATCACCCGCCATGCACACCACCCGGCGATCCGGATAGAGCCGCTGGGCGGCCACCGCTGCCGGCAGGCCGTAGCCCATCGAGCCAGACGTCGGCGCCAATTGGGTGCCGTAGGTACGAAAACGATAGAAACGATGCAGCCAGGTGGCGTAGTTGCCGGCACCATTGGCCAGGATGGCGTCCTCGGGCAACACGGCATTCAGGTGCGCCATCACCCGCCCCATCTGCAAGGCCCCGGGATGTTCGATCGCCGATGGGTCGCTCCAGGCCAGACGTTGCGCATGCAACTGCTCGCAGCGATGGCGGCGCGCCGCCGTCGCGGTGGACGCCAGCGATTCGATGGCACGCACCCACGTCCCCGGTGCGCAAGCCATGGCGATGTCCGCCTGATAGACACGATTCAATTCACCGACATCGGGATGCACGTGCACCAGCGTCTGTGACGGATTGGGCACGCCCAACAGCGTATAGCCCTGGCTGGGGACCTCGGACAGCCGCCCGCCCACCGCCAGGATCAGGTCGGATTCGCGGATGGCGTCCAGCAAGCGGGGATCGGCGCCCAGGCCCAGATCACCGATGAAGCAGGGGTGTTCCACAGGACACAGCATCTGGCGACGAAACTGCACCGCCACCGGCAAGGCGTGACGTTCGGCAAACACCCCGAACGCCTGCACGGAACGCGCATCCCAGCGACTGCCGCCCAGGATGGCCAAGGGGCGCTGCGCTTCGGCCAGCCGATCAGCCAGGGCCACGATCTGGCTGTCCGGAGGCAGCGTCTCGGGGACATGGCAGGGCCGCGCATCGGCCACCGTCACAGTCTCGCTCAGCATGTCCTCCGGCAAGGCCAGCACCACCGGCCCCGGCCGTCCGGACAGCGCCACGTGAAACGCACGCGACAGGTATTCCGGAATGCGTTCGGCCTGATCGATCTCGGCCGCCCATTTGACCTGGGAACCGAACACAGCGCGGTAGTCCATTTCCTGGAATGCTTCGCGATCGCGCATGGCTCGATCGACCTGCCCGACCAGCAGGATCAGGGGCGTGGAATCCTGGGACGCGATGTGCACCCCCGCGAACGCGTTGGTGGCCCCCGGCGCACGAGTCACCAGGCACACCCCGGGCCGACCGGTCAGCTTGCCATAGGCCTCGGCCATGATGGCGGCCCCGCCTTCCTGGCGGCAAACCGTGACCTGGATGTCGGCATCGACCAAGCCATCGAGCACGGGCAGATAGCTTTCCCCCGGCACGCAGAAGACATGTTCCGTACCATGCAGGCGCAACTGGTCCACCAGGACGTGTCCGGCCAGGCGGGGGGTCGGCTGGGCTGTCCGCACAGCCACTGTCATGGTGGATTGCCCGCGCTCGTCTCCTTGATTGAGGATGGGATGCATGCCAGGGTTCTGAATCATGAAACGTTCCTTTCCGAAACAGGGTCGAAAGACTGCGCGCCGCACCCTACACCACGTTCTTTTCAATGACCGGCCGGCCTTCCAGGATGCGGCGCCAGCCCAGCCGAGCGAGATCCAGCGTGCGATATTCACCGTGCACGATCAGTTCGGCCAGCGCCCGGCCGACCGCCGGCGCCTGCTGCAGGCCATGGCCACTGAAACCATTGGCAAAATACAGATTGTCCAGACTGGGATGCAGCCCCAGGATCACATTCTGATCGACCAGGTTCATGTCGTAGTGCCCGGCCCAGCTGCGCACACAGCGCAGGGCTTCGAACGCCGGCACACGCTGCGCCAGCAAAGGCCACAGCACATCCTCGAACAGCGTATGCTGCACCTCGAAATCGAAGCATTCCGGGTCCTGGTCCGGCGGCGGAGCGATCCCGGTAATGAACCCAGGCCCTTCGGGACGGAAATAGGCCCCGCTGGGGTCGATCACCATCGGACACCCCGGCAGGCGCTCGGGGCACTGCACGTAGAACACGCTGCGCTTGCGTGCCTGGACCGGCAGATCGATGCCCGCCAGACGCGCCAGGGCCGGCGCACCGACCCCCGCCGCATTGACCAGGGCACCGCAGGCCAGCACCTGGCCATCATCCAGGCGCACGCCCGTCACGCGTGCGCTGACGCGATCGATACCCGCCACCCGCTGCGGCAGATACACGGCCCCCTGGGCAACGGCCTTGCGCCGCAGCCCCTGAAGCAGTCCATAGGCATCCAGCCAGCCCTCGCCACTCAGTCCCAGCGACCCGGCCGCCAGGTCACCCGTGCGCAGCCAGGGAAAGCGCGCCTGCAGCGCAGCAGCATCCAGCAAGGCAACGTCCGCGCCCTCGCGGCGCTGCAGGGCGTGATTGTCCTGCAGGACCGGCAGCCCCGCCGACGTCGCCAGAAACAGGTAGCCCCCTTCATGGAACGCCGGATCGGGCCGAATACCGTCCACGGCCAGCGCGTCGGCGAAGGTCCGCAGGAATTCCGTGCCGAAGCGCGACATGCGGATGTTCTCCTCGGTAGAGAACTGATGACGGATCGAAGCTGCCGACAGGGCGGTTGCGCAGTGCTGGTAAGTGGGGTCGGGCTCGATCACGGCCACCGAACCCTTGAATCCCGCGTCTGCCGTCAGGAAATACGCCACGGCGCTACCCACGACAGCCCCCCCGGCAATCACGACATCGAACTGCGTCTGCGGCATCCTGCGATACTCCCAGTCCCCTGAAATGAGAAGGCTTTCCGGCGCCTATTCTGGAAGCAATTTTCCCCGGTTTCCCTAGGCATTTTCCCTGAAGGCAAAAATTTTCCTATTGGAAATGCGCGTGATATCCTGGGCCGGACATCGACCCCGGCGCGCTGCCCGAACGGCGCGCCCGCCCGGAGGCTGCATGATGAATCCCCAGGAACTTCTACGCTCGTTTGGCCTGAAACCCGACATGCTTGCGGCAGGCGGCCTGCCGGTGCATTCCCCCATCGATGGCGCTCGCCTGGCCGACCTGCGGCCACACGATGTCAACGATGCCCGACGCATGATCGACCAGGCACACCAGGCGTATCTGGCCTGGCGCCAGGTGCCCGCCCCCCGGCGCGGCGAACTGGTGCGCCTGCTGGGTGATGAATTGCGGGCTCACAAGCAAGCGCTGGGCCGCCTGGTATCCCTGGAAGCCGGCAAGATCACGGCGGAAAGCGAAGGCGAAGTCCAGGAAATGATCGATATCTGCGATTTCGCCGTCGGCCTGTCCAGACAACTGCACGGCCTGACCATCGCATCCGAACGCCCCGGCCACCGCATGATGGAGACCTGGCACCCGCTGGGCGTGGTGGGGGTGATTTCCGCCTTTAATTTTCCGGTAGCAGTCTGGTCCTGGAACGCTGCCCTGGCCCTGGTCTGCGGCGATCCGGTCGTCTGGAAGCCTTCAGAAAAGACTCCCCTCACTGCGCTTGCGTGCCAGGCCCTGTTCCAGCGGGCGCTGGCTCGCTTCGGCGATGCGCCCGACGGCCTGCTGCATGTGCTGGTGGGCGCGCGCGAATCAGGCGAAGCACTGGTCGACGACCCTCGGGTAGCGCTGGTCTCGGCCACCGGATCCACCCGCATGGGCCGCGAGGTCGGGCCACGCGTGGCGCAACGCTTTGGTCGTTGCCTGCTCGAACTGGGGGGCAACAACGCCCTGATCGTGACGCCCTCGGCCGACCTGGACATGGCTGCGCGCGGGATCCTGTTCGGCGCCATCGGCACGGCCGGCCAGCGCTGCACCACCACGCGCCGCTTGATCGTCCACGAATCGGTCGCTGATGCCCTGCTGGCGCGGCTGAAGACCGCCTACACCAGCGCGGTCGTGGGCAACCCGCTGGACGCCGACACCCTGGTCGGCCCCTTGATCGACCGGGCCGCCTACGACGCCATGCAGGACGCGCTGACCCAGGCGCGCGCCCAGGGAGGCGTCATCACAGGCGGCGAGCGTCTGCTGGCCGACCGCTACCCGGACGCCTGGTACGTCCGCCCCGCCCTGGCCGAGATGCCCGGTCAGACGGACGTCGTGCGCCACGAGACCTTTGCCCCGATCCTGTACGCCCTGCGCTATCGCGATTTCAACGACGCCCTGGCCCTGCACAATGACGTCCCGCAAGGCCTGTCTTCCGCGATTTTCACCACGGACCTGCGCGAAGCCGAGACCTTTCTGGGCGCAACAGGGTCGGATTGCGGCATCGCCAACGTCAATATCGGCACCTCGGGCGCAGAAATCGGCGGAGCCTTTGGCGGCGAAAAGGAAACCGGCGGTGGACGCGAATCCGGGTCCGATGCCTGGAAGGCCTACATGCGCCGCGCCACCAACACCATCAACTATTCCCGGGAACTGCCGCTGGCGCAGGGCATCCGTTTCGGATGAGACAGGGCATAAGTCAGTCCCGACGGAGCCCCCCTTGTCCAGCAGCCCGATTTCCAACGAACTCCTGCATGCCCTGTTCATCATCGCCATCGCCGCCGAGGCCATGACGGCCGCTCTGGCGGCCGGTCGCCGGGAAATGGACTGGCTGGGCGTGTGCCTGCTGGGCTGCATCACCGCGCTGGGCGGCGGATCGGTGCGCGACCTGCTGCTGGACCACCATCCCCTGTCCTGGATCGCCCACCCGTCCTACCTGCTGATCACCGGCGGTGCGGCCCTGGTCACCATCGCACTGGCCCGCTTCATCCATCCGCTGCGGCACCTGTTCCTGCTCCTGGACGCCATCGGCCTGGTGGTCTTCACGATCATCGGCTGCGACATTGCCCTGGACCTGGGTCTGCCCTGGGGCATCGCCATCGTCTCGGGCATGATCACCGGTTGCGTGGGCGGGGTGCTGCGCGACGTGCTGTGCAACGAAGTCCCGTTGCTGTTTCGCGCCGAACTCTATGCCTCTGTATCCATCGTCGCCGGCGCCCTGTATGTTGCCGGTCTGGCGCTGGGCTGGCACCAGGAAACCGTCACGGGCGGCGCACTGGCGATCGGCCTGGCGCTGCGGCTGCTGGCCCTGCGATTTGGCTGGAGCATGCCGAAATTCGTCTATACGCGGGACCTGCACTGAACGCCGGCAGGCCACCCGCGCGGTCAGGCCGACAGGCTGACGCCCGGACAGCCGCTATGAAAACGGAATGTCTCGTCGGGCGACTCGATCAGGCCATGCTCGACCTGGCGAATCCGCTCAATGGCGCGCGCGACATCACGCGCTTCGCCAAAGCGGCGGGCGAATCGCAGGTAGCCCTGATAGTGGCGGCTTTCCGATTGCAGCAACCCGGCGTAAAACACGGCCAGCTCCTCGTCCAGATGCGGTACCAGCGCAGCGAAACGTTCACAGGAACGCGCCTCGATGAAGGCCCCGACGATCAAGGTATCGACCAATTTCGCAGGCTCATGCGTGCGCACCGCTGCCCGCAGGCCCGACGCATAGCGACTGGCGGTCAAGGGCCGCAGCGCGATGCCGCGCCGTTTCAGGATGCGCAGCACCTGTTCATGGTGGACCAGTTCCTCTCGGGCAAGCTTGGACAGCGCGGCCGATAGCTCGGCATCCTGTCCATAGCGCGCGATCAGGCTCATCGCGGTTGCTGCGGCCTTCAGTTCGCAGTTGCGGTGATCGAGCAACAGCACGTCCTGCTGCGTCAGCGCAGCTTCGACCCAGGCGACGGGCGTCGGACACGGCAGAAATTCGATCAGATCGGCAGGCAGTTCGGGCACAGTCATCCGGGACTCAAGATTCAACGGTCGGCTGGGGGGCCAGAGCACGGCGCACCCGCTGCGGGGGCCCGTGCTGGTCCGGGCATGAAGCGCCAGGCAATCAGCCACCCCACGGCCTGCACGGCGCACAGCGCAGCGACCGTACCGGGCCACCCCCCCAGGGTATAGGCGATGCCGCACCCCCAGGCCCCCACAAAACCGCCGCAGTAATATGCCCCATAGTACAGGCCGCTGGCCAGTGAGCGGCCGCTGGTGACCCGATGGGCGATAAAGCTCATCGTCGCCGACTGCGTCACGAACATCCCGCAGGCCGCCACGGCCAGCGCAATCACGATGACCCAGACCGGCGCCGACAGCGAACCCAACACCCCCAGCGCCGACACCGCCACCGCCGCCAGCGCCGTGCGCCGGGAGCCGATGCGCGTGATCACCTGCCCTGCCAGCGGCGTGACCACCACCCCCAGCAGGTAGACACTGAAGATATTGGCCAGGTCGCCCGGACTGAAGTGATAGGGCGCCGCTGCCAGATGCAGATTGACGAAGGTGAACAGTCCGACCAGAGCGAACAACACCGTAAAGCCCAGTGCGCAGGCAACCCGCAGGGCAGGATTGCGCAGCAACCGGCCCAAGGACGCCAGGTTGTCGGCAATCCGGACATTGGCCTCGAAATGGCGCGAGGCCGGCAGGCCTCGCCAGACCAGCCAGGCACCCACCAGATTGATCACCGCCATCGCCCCGAACGCCGTGCGCCAGGCCATGAATTCGGTCAGGTGCCCCATCAGGAAACGGCCCAGGAACCCGCCCAGCACAGAGCCAGTGACATAGCCTGTGATCAGCCGCACCATCGTGGCGCCCCGGAATTCCTCGCCGATGTAGGCAATCGCCACCACCGACACCCCCGGCACGGCCAGGCCTTGCAGGAAACGCAACACCTGCAACCCGTGCACGGTCTGCACCTGCGTCATCAGCGCCGTAGGCACCGCCAGCGCAAACACCGATGCGGTGATCAGCCATTTGCGCCCCAGGGCGTCGGACAGCATGCCGATGAACGGTGAAATCAGCGCCACTGCCAGCACCGTCATCCCCACGGCATTGCCGATCTCGACCACCGTGGCGTTCAGGTCCTGCTGCAATTCCGGCAGGATCGACTGCACCGAATACACCTGGATGAAGGCGAACACCCCCACCAACGCGACGGTCAGCAACAGGGGCACAGTCAGACGGTAATAGCCATCGGCGTCGGGGGATGGGGAGGCGCGCATGCAAAAGGACCGGAAGAGTTTGCAGGCCCCCCGGAAGAG
>NZ_JAVERO010000178.1:0-3442 GCF_034007085.1 Castellaniella sp.
CAGCGTGCCCAACAGGCCCTGCCTGCCCATGGCCTGCCAGAGCGGCTGCAGAAACAGGTAACCATCGACCGCCACCAGCAAGGCCATCAACCAGTGCCAGGGAAAACGGCGCAGCAGGCGCGCGCCGCGCACCAGGGTGGAATGAAAGTGAAGCCGCATGCAGACTGCAATCCTGTAGGGCTGACCGGGTGCTCAGTGTACTGCGCTGTCTTGCAGGATTCCCGTCGTACTGTTTTGCCGGGTTCCTTTCGTATGCGGCCCGTACTCTTTTGCGCCGGGTTCTCGCCATACGGTTTTGCCGGGTTCCCAGCGTATACTGCCGGGCATGAATCCCCTGCCCGATGTACGTACCGAAACTCCGGACCGCCAGACAGCCGCCCGCCGCAGCACCTGGGTCAGCGTCTGGGTGAACCTGCTGCTGTCGGCAGCTCAGCTGGCGATTGGCCTGTTTGCCCATTCCCAGGCCCTGATCGCCGACGCGATCCATTCCCTGTCCGACCTGGTCTCCGATGGCCTGGTGCTGTTTGCCAACAAGCACAGCGCCAAGGGCCCGGATGCCGACCACCCCTACGGGCACCTGCGCTTCGAGACCGCCGCCACGCTGGGCATCGGCGTGCTGCTGGCCGCCGTCGGCCTGGGCATGCTGTGGGGCAGTTTCCAGGGCCTGCAGGCACCCGACCAGATTCCCGTCGTCCACCAGGCCGCTCTCTACGCCGCCCTGCTGGCCCTGCTCGCCAAGGAACTGCTGTTCCGCTACCTGCTGCATGTGGCCCATCGGGTGCGTTCCACCCTGCTGGTGGCCAACGCCTGGCACGCCCGCTCGGACGCCGCCTCATCCCTGGTGGTGGCGCTGGGGGTCGGCGCCAACCTGGCGGGCCTGCCCCTGGCCGATCCCCTGGCTGCCCTGGTGGTCGGCCTGATGATCGTGCGCATGGGCTGGAAATTTTCCTGGCAGGCATTCAACGATCTGGTGGACCGGGCCGCCGATGCCGACACGGAACGCGCCATCCGCGAACATCTGCTGAGCACGCCCGGCGTGCGCGGCATCCACGACCTGCGCACCCGCAAGATGGGCGACATGATCTGGGTCGAAGTCGATATCGAAATGGACGGCCAGCTGACGATCGAAGCCGGCCACGCCATCGCGGTCGAGGCCCGGCGCCGCGTCATGGCAGACCTGCCGGTGCTGGACGTGATGACGCACTTCGATCCGGTCTAGGACGCAGGATCAGCCCAGGTGCGTCCCCCGTGCGGGGCCGTCCATTTCCATGCGCGCCAGCCCCTGCACGATGCCGCAGGCATCCACTGCCTGTTCGGCGCGGCATTGTTCCCGCAGCCCGACCAGCTGGCGCTGCAAGTCCCGCAGTTCGCGCAAACGCACATCGACGTGCGCGATATGTTCGTCCAGCAACTGGTTGATCGCGCCACAGTCCCGTGCGGGGCGATCGATCATGCCCAGCAAGGCCCGGATCTCGTCATGGGCCATGTCCAGCCCCCGACAGTTGCGGATGAAGCGCAGGCGTTCCAGGTGTGCCGGGCCGTATTGCCGGTAATTGCTCTCGCTGCGGGCAGGCGCAGGCAGCAGGCCGGCCTTCTCGTAGAAGCGGATGGTTTCGGTGGAACACCGGGCAGCGCGAGCCAGTGCACCGATTTTCATGCGGATTCTCCTGATCGGTTCCAAAGGCTTGACCTTATAGCAACTACAAGGTGTGTACTGCCATCATAGACCGCAGCACAGGAACTGTCATGCCGCACGACCACATCCACCACACCCACGAATCCCACGGGCACGCAAGCTGCGACCACGGCCACGACACGGCTCCTTCGTGCAGCCAGGCGCACGCGCCTCTCATCCAGGTCCTGCCCACTGGCTGCTGTCATGACCACCAGGACGGCCATGGCCACACACAACACCGGCGCTACACAGCCCCCCCAGCCCTGGCGCCAACCGCCACGTTGGGTGACGACCTGCGCACCGAACTGCGCATCCTGCAAATGGACTGCCCCACCGAGGAAGCACTGATCCGCAAATCATTGGCTGCCCTGCCTGCCGTGCGCGCCCTGGACTTCAACCTGATGCGGCGTGTCCTGACCGTCGTCCATGCGCCCGACGCGCTGGAACCCATCCTGCAGGCGATCCGCGACCTGGGTTTCACGCCGGAACAGGCCGGCGAGGCCGCCGCGCCGGCTGCTGGCACGATGCCCGAGGCGCCCGGATCCTGGTGGCCGCTGGCGGCCTCGGGCGCCGCCGCCCTGGCAGCCGAGGCCGCCCACTGGGCCGAGGCGCCCTGGGCCGTCCCGGCGGTCCTGGCGATCCTCGCCATCGCGGGCTGCGGCCTGGGCACCTATCGCAAAGGCTGGACCGCGCTGCGCCACGGCCAGATGAACATCAACGCCCTGATGAGCATCGCCGTCACCGGCGCACTGGTCCTGGGCCAGTGGGCCGAAGCGGCCATGGTGATGGTGCTGTTCACCCTGGCCGAACGCATCGAGGCGCGTTCGCTGGACCGCGCCCGCCGCGCCGTCCAGGACCTGCTGCAACTCGCGCCCGAACAGGCATCGGTCCGCCAGCCCGATGGCAGCTGGCTGGACGTTCCGGCACGCAGCATCCTGCCGGGCGCCCGGGTCAGAGCGCGGCCGGGCGAGCGCATCGCCCTGGACGGCCAGGTGGAAGCGGGCCGTTCGACCGTGGACCAATCCCCCATCACCGGTGAAAGCCTGCCCGTGGACAAGACGGTCGGCGACCCGGTCTACGCCGGCACCATCAACGGCACGGGCGAACTGGAATACCGCGTCCTGGCCACCGCCAACGATTCGACCCTGGCACGCATCATCCAGGCCATCGAATCGGCGCAATCGGCACGCGCGCCCACGCAGCGTTTCGTGGACCGCTTCGCCCAGGTCTACACCCCACTGGTCGTGCTGCTGGCCCTGGCCATCGCCATCCTGCCGCCCTTGCTGGGCCTGGGCAGCTGGTACGACTGGGTCTACAAGGCCCTGGTCCTGCTGGTGATTGCCTGCCCCTGTGCCCTGGTGATCTCGACCCCCGTGTCCATCGTCAGTGGCCTGGCGGCCGCAGCCCGCCACGGCGTGCTGGTCAAGGGTGGCGTCCATCTGGAACAGGGCCGCCTGCTGCGCTGGATTGCGCTGGACAAGACAGGCACCATCACCCATGGCCGGCCTGCGCTGACCGACTCAATGGCGCTGGGCACCGCCGATCCCGAGCACAGCCACGCGCTGGCCGCCGCCCTGGCGGCCCGCTCGGACCACCCCGTTTCGCGCGCCGTAGCCCAAGGTCTGGACAGTGGACCCACTGCACCGGTCGCATCCTTCGAGGCCCTGGCAGGCCGCGGCATCCAGGGTCTGGTGGACGGTCGCTCGTACTGTCTGGGCAACCACCGCCTGATCCACGAACGCGGCCTGTGCTCTGCTGAACTGGAAG
>NZ_JAVERO010000027.1:0-23067 GCF_034007085.1 Castellaniella sp.
GCGGCAGCGGCGCCGATGCCCAGGCGCGCATCGAATTCCGCGATGCCGGCACCAAGACCCTGGCCCTGGGGGTGGCAAAACTGGAAGTCCTGGACTGATCCGGACGTCCTAGACTGATTTCCGGTTCCAGCGCCGGTGCAGCCGCTGCGCGGTCGCATCCAGCAGAAAGCCCAGCGCGCCGATCAGCACGATCACGGCCATCAGTTCGGAATAGGCCAGGCGGTCACGGGTGTCCAGGATGAAATAGCCCAGGCCCGAACTGACGCCCAGCATTTCGCAGGGCACCAGGATGATCCAGACGATGCCGATGGCCAGGCGCAGCCCGGTCAGCATGTGGCCCAGCGATCCGGGGATCACGATCTTCCAGAGGATTTCCCGGCGGGTGGCGCTCAGGCTGCGTGCCAGCATCAGCCAGCGCGGATCCAGCTGACGCACGCCCGCGCTGGTGTTCAGGATGATGGGCCAGACGGCGGCGAAGCTGAGCAGAAAATAGATGGGCGCATCGCCGATGCCGAACAGCATCACGGCGACCGGCATCCAGGACAGGGGCGAGACCATGCGCAGGAACTGAAAGGCGCCGCTGGTGGCCAGTTCCAGTTTCTGCGAAGCCCCGATCGCCAGCCCCAGGGGGATGCCGACTGCCAGCGCCCAGAACAGGCCCACGGCCACGCGCCGTAGACTGACCAGGGTGTGCGCTGTCAACTGGTTGTCCAGGACCAGGTGGGCCAGGCTGGGCAGGGCCTTGAGCGGCGAGAACAGGCCGGCCATGGCCGTTTGCGCACCGAGCATGCCGATGCCGGCCGCCCAGAGCAGCAACAGCACCAGCAGTCCGCCCAGGCTCAGGGTCAGGCGTTTGTGGGCGGGCAGTGGCGAGCGGCGTGTTTTCATGATCGGAAATGTTCGTGCGGCGGGTCCGGGCGGAATCTGGGCGCTCAGGCGACGGAAAAGGTTTCCGTGCGCGTGTAGCCGGCGATGCCGAAGGCGGCCGGCCCGCCCTGGGCCTCGATGGCTTTGCGTACATAGCGTTCGTCCACCAGGTCGCGGGCGACTTCAGCGGGATCCAGGTCCTTCAGGAAGGCGTTCTCGCCCAGTACGTAGGTGGTTTTCAGCAGCTCCACCAGTTTTTCCGTGTAGCTGGGAAAGGGGTAGGGCTGGAAGTCGATGCGCTGTTCCTGCCAGTCCGGGTGGCGGATCGCGCCGCTGCGGGCGTATTCCGCATCCCGTTCGGGCGAAGGCAGCAGCACCCGCGCCAGGGTTGCATGATCGTGCGGCGTGTAATCGGCGGGATTGCCGCGTTCCAGGATCTGCACGGTTTCCTCGCGGTGGCCGCGCGTCCAGGCCTGGGCCTGGACGATGGCGTCGACGACTTTCTGCGACCATTCCGGGCGTTCCTGCAGGTCGCGCTCGTGCATGGTGACCACGCAGCAGGCATGATTGCGCCAGACATCGCCGGTAAAGCGCCAGACCTTGCCGACGCCCAGTTCTTCGGCCTTGGCGTTGAACGGTTCGGCCACGATATAGCCGGAAATCCGTTTCGTCCCCAGCGCGGGCAGCATGTCGCCGGGCGACATGACCACCAGCTTGACCTGTTGCTTCGTGGGTTCGCCGTCGCTGATGCATTCCAGCCCAGCTTCGCGCAGCAGGGCTTGCAGGACGATGTTGTGCACCGAATACCAGAAGGGGATGGCGACCGTGGTGCCACCCAGGTCGGCCAGGCGGGCGATGTCGGGCTGCACGGTCAGGCAGGAGCCTTCCATGTGATTCCAGGCCACCACCTTGGCTGGGGACTTGCTGCCGTAGCGCGACCAGATGGTCATGGGCATGAGCAGGTGGACCACGTTCACCTGGCCGCTCAAAAAGGCTTCGACGATCTGTGACCAGCTGCGAAAGCGCCGTGGTTTTTCCACCTGCAGTCCGCGCTGCTCGAACAGGCCGTTGTGGTGGGCCACCAGCAGTGGCGTGGCATCGGTGATCGGCAGATAGCCGATGCGCACCGGCGCATCCGGCTCGGCGGCGCGAGCCGCACGGCCCGCCTGCAACAACGGCAAGGCGCCAGCCATCGTGAACAGCGAGGACAATTTCAGGAACTGCCGGCGACCGGACTGGGCGCCGCAGCAGGAATCGATGCGTTTCAGGGTCATGGGGTGGCGTATTGTTGCGGAGAGCGGGCAGCGCGCAGGGCGTGCAGGATTTCGACGCGCAGATCGGTCAGGCGAGGATCGGTTTCGTCGCGGGGGTGGGCGCGGTCGGGCCGCCATTGGCCGATCAGGCGGCCAGGCTGGCTGCCCAGCAGCAGAATGCGGTCGGCCAGCAGCAGGGCCTCGTCGATGTCGTGGGTCACCAGGATTGCGGCGGCATGGTGGCGCGCACAGACTTCCAGCAGCAGGGTCTGCATTTCGCTGCGGGTGACTTCATCCAGCGCACTGAACGGTTCATCCAACAGCAGAATGTCGGGCGCCCGCGCCAGGCTGCGGGCCAGCGCAGTGCGCTGGGCCATGCCGCCCGACAATTCATCCGGGTAGCGTGTCCGGGCGTGCGTCAGGCCGACCTCGGCGATCGCCTGTTGTACGCGCTGCTGGCGCAAAGCGCCGTCCAGCCGGGGCTGGTGGCGGAAATCCAGGCCGAAGGCGACGTTTTCTTCCAGCGTCAACCAGGGCAGCAGGCAGGGATCCTGGAATACGAAGCCGACATCGGGGGCCGGGCCGGCGAGCACCTTGCCCCGCAGGTAGACCTGGCCGCTCAGCGGTTGTTGCAGGCCGGCCAGCACCCGCAGCAGCGAGGACTTGCCTACGCCACTGGGCCCCAGCAGGGCAACGATTTCGCCGGCCTGCAGTGCCAGGGAAAAATCCTGCAGGATGCGATGCGGGCCGGTCCCGGGTCGTGTGTAGCCCAGCGCCACGTCGGCAGCGCTGAGCACGCCGGCCTCTGAGGCGACAGGCTCGATGACGGGCGGCTCGGGTAATGCGGTGGCCAGAGACATGGCTCAGGCTGCCTGTCGTTCAAGCGCATGGATTTCCTTGCGCAGATGTTTCAGGGCCGGTGTGACGATGGCAACGAACAGGGCCTCGCGCAGGCGGCGTTGGGCGGGATGGCTCATCAGGTAGCCGGCGGCGCCCGCATGCAGGGCGGCCGATTGCGTGGCCCGCAGGCTGAGTTCGGATGCGCGGGCGCGGGCGCGCAGAACGTCCAGGGGCAGCGCGTTGCGGTCCTGGCGGGCCAGGCGCACGGTTTCCGCCTGCAGGGCCAGCAGATCTCGTTCCAGGGTTCCATCCTGGTCGTCCAGGAAGGTATTGACGTGGCTCAGGCGTTGGTTGGTCGCACGGATGGTTTCCAGGCTGGCCTGCACCAGACCCAGCCCCATGCCGATCTGCATCAACAGGAAGCCAGGTTTGATGCGCTCGATGTAGCCTTCGAAGGCTGCGGGCCCGGCCAGCACGTCCTGCGCGGGCACCCAGGCGTTCTTCAGGTGCACGCCGTAGGTGCCGGTGCCTTCCATCCCGGCGAAGGCCGGGCAGGGGCGCAGCGTCAGCGCGTCCGACCCTGGCGGGATGGCGAACATGATGTAGCCGCCGTCATCCACGGATGCCGCGGCGATGAGCAGGTGCTCCGGCCCCAGATTCGAGACCCAGGGCAGGGCGCCGTTGACGCGGTAGCCCGCCGCGTCGCGCTGGGCGCGCAGATTGATGCGTTCGATGCCGGCCAGATGCTTGACGCAGTTGGACATGCCGGTGCCGGCCAGGATTTTTCCCTGGGCAATCGGTGCCAGGAAGTGCGCGCGTGCGGCGGCATTGTCTGTTTGCTGGAAATACCAGGCGCAAGCCGATTGGCACCAGGCCAGAAAGGCGGTAGAGCCGCAGACGCGCCCGATGCGGGCGATGAGATCGATCTGGGCGGCAAGATCCAGTCCCAGGCCACCGGATTCGGTGGGCAGCGCGGCGCCGAAGCCGCTCAGGCGGCCCAGCGCGCGCATGAAGTCGCCCGGGTAACGGCCCTGGTCGATGGCTTCTGCCTGTGGGGCCAGGGTTTCCTGGATCAGGGCGTTGATGCTTTCGCCGTGCGCAGCGGGCAGCAGGTCGGTGGACATGCGGGCCTCCTGGATCAGGCGTAGGCCTGCAGTTCCGGATTGATGGGGGTGCGGGCCAGGTTGTTGGCGTAGTTGCACAGCGTGGCCAGGCTCACGCCCAGCACCACGTCCAGCGCCTGGGCATCACCATAGCCGGCCGCGCGCAGCGCAGCCAGGGCTGCGTCGGGCACCTGGCCGCGATGTTCCAGGACCTGCAGGGTGAATTGCGCCAGTGCGTTCAGCTTCGGGTCGCTCAGGGCCTGGGTGCTGCGCAGGGCTTCGACCAGTTCCTGGGGCAGTTGCAGCTTCTTGTAGGCCAGCTTGGTGTGGCCCGCCACGCAGAAGCCGCAGCCGTTGTAGGTGGCCGCCGTGATCTGCACGACTTCGCGTTCGGTGGGAGTGAGGCTGTTGCGGCCGTTGATGGCGCCGACGACTTGGTAGGTTTCCAGGGCGGTGGGCGCATTGGCCAGGACGCCCAGCAGATTGGGCAGGAAACCATTGGCCTGGGCAGCGGCGCGCAGACGGTCCTGGGCATCGGCCGGGGCGGATTCGATGGATTGGATGGGGAGACGGCTCATGAGGCGAATTTTCTGAATGGGGCTTGATAAGACTTGCCCATTCTAAGGATCGCCATCCTCATGTCGAACGAATATAAGAGTATTAAATTATTCAGCCTTGGAATATGACGTCTTCAGTGCTTCGAGTTCGGTCTGGATTTCCAGCCAGTCTTCCTCGTGGCCCTGCAGGGCCTTGCTCAGTTCGCCATGTTCGGCCATCAGGCCGGGACGGACATCCTTGTGGGCGTCGGTGTAGAAATCCGGGTCGGCCATCAGCGCATCCAGTTCCGTCAGCCGGTTCTGGATCTGGGCCATGGCATCCTCGACCCGTTGCAGGCGGGTTTCCAGCGGTTTTCGCAGGGCGGCCAGTTCCTGGCGGGCCAGGGCTTGTTCGCGGCGCTGCGCCTTGCGGTCCTGGCTCGGGGCCGGCGCCGTTGCGCGCGCGACCTGGTTACGTTGGGCCTGGCGCTGCTGCAGCCAGTCGCGGTAGTCCTCCAGGTCGCCGTCGAAAGGCTGGACCTGCCCGTCGGCGACGATCCAGAAACTGTCCACAGTCGTGCGCAGCAGATGCCGGTCGTGGGACACCAGCAGCACACTGCCGGGGAATTCGGCCAGCGCCCGCGCCAGGGCCTCGCGGGTATCCACGTCCAGATGGTTGCTGGGCTCGTCGAGCAGCAGCAAGTTGGGCTTGCGCCAGACGATCAAGGCCAGGGCCAGGCGGGCCTTTTCGCCACCGGAAAAGGGCGCCACCGGCTGGTTGACCATGTCGCCGCCAAAACCGAAACCGCCCAGCATGTTGCGCAGTTCCTGTTCGCGGGTGTCGGGCGCGATGCGTACAAAATGCTGCAGCGGGCTCAGGTCCGGGTCCAGCATGTCCAGCTGCTGCTGGGCGAAATAGCCGATTTCCAGGCCCTTGGCCGGGCGGTAGGTGCCCGCCAGGGGCGCCAGTTCACGGGCCAGTGTCTTGACCAGGGTGCTCTTGCCGGCGCCATTGACGCCCAGGATACCGATGCGGCTGCCGCCGCGCACCATCAGGTCCACGTCTTCCAGGACGGTGCGCGCCGTGCCGTTGCTGCCTGTCGGGTAGCCGAGGACGGCGTTTTCCAGCGTCAGCAGCACGTCGGGCGTCTGCGCGGGTTCGGGCAGGCGGATGTCGATGCCCGATTCCACGGCCAGCGGCACCAGGGTCTGCATGCGCGCCAGGGCCTTGACCCGGCTTTGCGCCTGCTTGGCCTTGGTGGCCTTGGCCTTGAAACGGTCGATGAAGGACTGCAGATGGGCTGTTTCTCGTGCCTGGCGCTGGATCGCCAGGCGGTTCTGGCGCAGGCGTTCGGCGCGCTGTTCCAGGAAAGATTCGTAGCCGCCCTTGTAGCGCACCAGCGACTGCTGCTCGAAATGCAGGATCACGCGCGCCACGGCATCCAGGAATTCAGTGTCGTGGGAAATCAGCAGCACCGTGCCTGGATAGCCCGCCAGCCAGCGTTCCAGCCACAGCATGGCGTCCAGGTCCAGGTGGTTGGTGGGTTCGTCGAGCAGCAGCAGGTCCGATGGCGCCATCAGCGCGCGCGCCAGGGCAATGCGCATCTGCCAGCCACCGGAAAAACTGGCGACCGGCCGGGTCCATTCGTCCGGGGCGAACCCCAGGCCCGCCAGTAGTTGCTCGGCGCGCGAGGGCGCGCTCCAGGCCTCGGCTTCGACCAGCGCGGCTTCCAGTTCGGCGATCGCCTGGCCCTGATCCGGGGGCAGGGCAGCGCGCCGCGCCTGCAGATCGCGCAGGTGGTGGTCACCGTCGATGACGAATTCACGTGCCGGACGGTCGGTGTCGTGCAGGATCTGCTCGACGCTGGCCAGTCGCCAGGATGCCGGCATGTCCAGTGTGCCGGCATCCGGATCGATCTGGCCTTGCAACAGCGAGAACAACGAGGACTTGCCGGCGCCGTTCTTGCCGACGATGCCGACGCGCTCGCCGGGGTGGACGACGAATTCGGCGTTTTCCAGCAGGACCTTGACGCCACGCCGCAGGGTCAGGCCGGTGGCGCGGATCACGAGACGAGCTGCGCGCGGCGCAGCAGCAGGATCTGGTCGGTGGTGGCGGCCGTATCCAGCCAGATGGGCTCCAGTCCGGGGAATGCGGCCTCGAAATGCGCCCGCTCGTGGCCGATCTCCAGCACCAGCAGGCCCTCGGGCGCCATCAGACGGGGCGCATCGGCCAGGATGCGGCGCACCAGGTCCATGCCGTCGGCCCCGCCCGCCAGTGCCAGTCGGGGCTCGTGCCGGTATTCGGGGGGCAGCGTCTGCATCGACTGTTCGTTGACATAGGGCGGATTGCAGACGATCAGATCGTAGCAGCGGTCTGCAGGCACCTGGGACAGCAGATCGCTGCGCAATGGCCGGACCCGGCCATCCAGGCCATGCAGTTCAATATTCGCTTGCGTGACTGCCAGGGCATCGGCGGATACGTCCACCGCATCCACCGTGGCGTTGCCGAAGGCGTGGGCCGCCAGGATCGCCAGGCAGCCCGAGCCGGTGCACAGGTCCAGTATCTGGCCGACCGCGTCCGGATCGTCGATCCAGGGCGCCAGGCCTTCGGCCAGCAATTCGGCAATGGGCGAACGCGGCACGATCACACGTTCGTCCACCAGGAATCGTTCGCCCTGCAGCCAGGCCTCGCCCGTCAGGTAGGCAGCGGGCTTGCGCGTGTTGATGCGTTCCTGGATCAGATTGACGCAGCGCTGCCGTTCGCGTTCCAGCAGGCGTGCATCCAGAAATGGGTCGAGCGTGTCGGGCGGCAGGTGCAGGCCGTGCAGCAGCAGATAGGCGGCCTCATCCCAGGCATTGTCGCTGCCGTGGCCGAAGACCAGCCCGGCAGCGTGGAAGCGGCTGATGGCCCAGCGCAGCAAATCGCGCAGCGTCAGAAGTTCGGTGTGGGGAGAGGACATGGCATGCGTGAAGACGGGTTGATCGCAACCGGCGCGGGTGCGGCCGGTTGTCAAAGAGTCAGGCCAGCAGCGTTTCCAGCGTGCGGCGGTAGATGTTTTTCAGCGGCGCGAGGCTGTCCAGGGGGATGCGTTCGCCCGTCTGGTGGATCGTCTGGTTCAAGGGGCCGAATTCGACGACCTGCGGGCAGATGCGGGCGATGAAGCGTCCATCGGATGTACCGCCCGTCGTGGACAGTGCTGCCTGGAGGCCGGTTTCCTGGGCGATCGCAGCCTGCAGGGCGCTGCACAACGTGCCCTGAGGGGTCAGGAAGGGCAGACCGCCGATCGTCCAGGCAATCTCGTAGTCCAGGCCGTGGCGGTCCAGCAGGGCGGTTGTT
Source organism: Castellaniella sp. (assembly GCF_034007085.1). Taxonomy (GTDB): domain Bacteria; phylum Pseudomonadota; class Gammaproteobacteria; order Burkholderiales; family Burkholderiaceae_B; genus Castellaniella. Next base: position 7,937 of record NZ_JAVERO010000027.1, read on the forward strand.
CGGGCCTGCAGCTCTTCGGGCGTGCTGGCGGTCGAAAAGCGGAAATTGCAGTCGATCGTCGCCGTGCCGGGGATGACATTGCCTGCACCGGTGCCGGCATGCAGGTTCGAGACCTGGAAGGTCGTGGGCGGAAAATATTCGTTGCCTTCGTCCCAGCAGGTCGCCGTCAGTTCGGCCAGGGCGGGGGCCAGTTCGTGGATCGGGTTGCGGGCCAGATGCGGGTAGGCCACGTGCCCCTGGACGCCACGCACCGTGATCCGGGCCGACATCGATCCCCGGCGGCCGTTCTTGATCGTATCGCCCAGCGCCTGGACCGAGGTCGGTTCGCCGACGATGCAGTAATCGGGGTGTTCGTTGCGCGCGTCAAGAACACGGCAGACATGGACCGTGCCGTCGGTGGCGGGGCCTTCTTCGTCGGACGTCAGGAGCAGCGCGATCGAACCCGGATGGTCAGGATGGGCCGCGATGAATTCCTCGGCTGCGACGATGAAGGCGGCGATCGAAGTCTTCATGTCGGCGGCGCCTCGGCCCACCAGCATGCCGCCGGTCTCTGTGGGGACGAAGGGCGGGCTGGGCCAATCGGCCTCGGGTCCGGTGGGGACGACGTCCGTATGGCCCGCGAACACCAGCAGCGGGGCGGTGGTGCCGCGCCGCGCCCAGAGATTGCTCACCGGACCGCTGGGCAGTGATTCGCAGGTGAAGCCCAGGGGCCGCAGACGCTGGGCGATCAAGGCCTGGCAGCCGGCATCGTCGGGAGTGACAGAGGGGCGGGCGATCAGAGTCGCGGCCAGGGTGCGGACATCGGCATCTGCCATGTTGCATGGTTCCTTGGAGGTGAGGCGGACACTAGGCCCGCAGCAGGTCGTTGATGCTGGTCTTGGCGCGGGTTTTGGCGTCCACTCGCTTGACGATCACCGCGCAGGCCAGGCTGTGGCTGCCGTCGGCGGCGGGCAGTGATCCCGGAACCACCACGGACCCTGCCGGTACCCGGCCGTAGTGGATTGCGCCGGTCTCGCGGTCGTAGATGCGCGTGCTTTGGGAAATGAAAACCCCCATGGCCAGGACCGAGTTTTCTTCGATGATGACGCCTTCGACGATTTCGGAGCGTGCGCCGATGAAGCAATTGTCTTCGATGATGGTGGGACCGGCCTGCAGGGGTTCCAGCACCCCGCCGATGCCGACCCCGCCCGACAGGTGGACGTGGCGGCCGATCTGCGCGCACGACCCGACCGTTGCCCAGGTATCCACCATCGTGCCTTCGCCCACATGGGCGCCGATGTTGACGTAAGAGGGCATCAGCACGGCATCGGGCGCAATGTAGGCGCCGCGCCGTACCGTGGCCGTGGGTACCACGCGAAAGCCGCCTTGCTGGAAATCTGCAGGGGAATAATCCTGGAATTTCAGCGGCACCTTGTCGTAGTACAGTTGGGGAGCCTGGCCCATGACGCAGTTGTCGGCCAAGCGGAAAGACAGCAGCACGGCCTTTTTGATCCACTGATGGACCTGCCATTGGCCGTCGATCTTTTCCGCGACGCGCAGCGTGCCCGTGTCCAGCCCCTCGATCACTTGGTCGACGGCCTGGCGCAAGGCGTCCGGCGCCTGGGCGGGATTCAGGGATGCGCGGTCTTCCCAGGCGGTTTCGATGGTGTCCTGAAGCGATGAATGCATGGTCGTCCGGTGTGGCATGTGGTGGCAGGGGGCCGGGCGACGACGCGCGCGATGCGCCGTGGTGCGAACGGAGAGACTTGAACTCTCATGCCTTGCGGCGCCAGAACCTAAATCTGGTGCGTCTACCAATTCCGCCACGTTCGCCAGGCAAGCCGATCATTATAACGTGATTCGGTGCGGCTTCCTGGTCGCCTACGGGCCGCCTCAGTTTCCGCTAAAATAACGCGTTTATTGTCCATCATTCAATAGGTTCCGAATGCAGCCCGTGGTTGAAAAATTGTCCGGCCTGGAGCGCCGCGTTGATCTGACCGTTTCGGTCGCCGACATCGAAAAAGAAGTCCAGGCCCAGCTCAAGCGCGTCGCCAGGACGGCCAAGGTGCAGGGGTTTCGTCCCGGCAAGGCCCCCCTGTCCGTCATCGAGCGCAGCCACGGTCCGTCGGTCCGCTATGACGTGATCAACACCCAGATCGGCAAGTCCCTGGACAAGGTCATCGAGGACGCGAAACTGCGCGTGGCCGGCACCCCCAGCCTGGAACCCAAGGTCGATGGCGTCGAGGACGGCGTGATGGCGTTTTCCGCGACCTTCGAGGTCTATCCCGAAATCCAGCTGCCGGACCTGTCGTCTCTCAAGGTCACCCGCAATACGGTGCAGGTGGGCGATGCCGAAGTGCAAAAGACCATTGACATCCTGCGCCGCCAGCGCACGATCTTCAAGCCGGCGGCCGACCGCGCTGCCCAGAGCGGCGATCGCGTCACCCTGGACTTTGCCGGCACCATCGACGGCGTGGCCTTCGAAGGGGGCACCGCCCAGGACTTCCCCTTCGTGCTGGGCCAGGGTCGCATGCTGCCCGAATTCGAGACTGCCGCCACTGGCCTGAAGGCCGGCGAAACCAAGACTTTCCCGCTGAACTTCCCCGAGGACTACGGCAGCCCCGCCGTGGCCGGCAAGCAGGCTGAATTCACCCTCACCATCAAGGAAGTCGCCGAGCCCGAATTGCCAGAAGTCGATGCCGACTTTGCCCGCGCCCTGGGTCAGGCCGAAGGCGATGTCGATGCCTTGCTTGCCGATGTGCGCGCCAATGTCGAACGCGAAGCCCAGGCCCGTGCCAAGAACCGCACCAAGGCCAGCGTCATGGACGCCCTGGCCGGCGCCTGCGATTTCGATCTGCCCAAGGCCCTGATCGACGGCGAAGTCGCCAATCGCATCGCCGCCGCGCGCGAAGAACTGAAACAGCGCGGCCTGCCCAATGCCGACAGCATTCCCATTCCGGAAGACACCTTCCGCCCGGAAGCCGAACGCCGGGTGCGCCTGGGCCTGCTGGTTGGCGAACTGATCAAATCCGCCGACCTCAAGGCCAAGCCGGAACAGGTCCGTGCCCGCATCGAGGAATTCGCCAAGAGCTACGAACAACCCGCCCAGGTTGTGGCCTATTATCTTTCTGATCGCCAGCGCCGCGCCGAAATCGAATCGCTGGTCCTGGAAGACAACCTCGTCGAACACGTCCTGGCGGCGGCCCAGGTCACCGACGAGGCCGTTGATTTCGACACTTTGATGGGTGCCCGCTGACATGAACCGGTTCACCGATTTCTACGCTTCGCTGCATGGTGGGGACGCGGTCGTTCCCACCGGGCTGGGCTACGTGCCCATCGTGATCGAGCAGTCCGGTCGCGGCGAGCGTTCCTACGACATCTACTCGCGCCTGCTGCGCGAGCGGGTGATCTTTTTCGTGGGGCCGGTCAATGACCAGTCGGCCAATCTGGTCGTGGCACAGCTGCTGTTCCTGGAATCGGAAAATCCCGACAAGGACATCTCGCTGTACATCAATTCTCCGGGGGGATCGGTCTATGCCGGCATGGCGATTTTTGACACCATGCAGTTCGTGAAACCCGAAGTCTCCACCCTGTGCACCGGCCTGGCCGCCAGCATGGGGGCGTTCCTGCTGGCCGCCGGGGCCAAAGGCAAGCGTTATGCGCTGCCCAATTCGCGCATCATGATCCACCAGCCTTCGGGCGGCGCCCAGGGCCAGGCTTCGGACATCCAGATCCAGGCCAAGGAAATCCTCAGTCTGCGCGAACGCCTGAACGGCATCCTGGCCGAACGCACCGGCCAGGATATCGAGCGCATCGCCGTGGACACCGAGCGCGACAATTTCATGTCCGCAGACGACGCGCGGGAATACGGACTGATCGACAAGGTCCTGGTTTCGCGCACCGACGAAGCCGAGTGATTGGATAGCCATGACCGAAAAAAAGGGTTCCCGCGAGGACAAGACGCTGCATTGTTCCTTCTGCAACAAAAGCCAGCATGAAGTCCACAAGCTGATCGCCGGGCCATCCGTCTTCATTTGCGATGAATGCATCAGCCTGTGCAACGACATCATCCGCGAAGAATCTCAGGATGCGGCGCGGGCCTCCGTACGCAAGGAACTGCCCACGCCGCAGGAAATCAAGTCCTTCCTGGACGGCTATGTCATCGGCCAGGAAACGCCCAAGCGCAACCTGGCGGTGGCGGTCTACAACCACTACAAGCGCATCCGCTACCAGGATGCCAAGGACGGTGACGTCGAACTGTCCAAGAGCAACATTCTGCTGATCGGGCCGACGGGATCGGGCAAGACGCTGCTGGCCCAGACCCTGGCGCGCATGCTGGACGTGCCTTTCGTGATGGCGGATGCCACCACCCTGACGGAAGCCGGCTATGTGGGCGAGGACGTCGAAAACATCATCCAGAAACTGCTGCAGAACTGCAACTACGAGGTCGAAAAGGCCCAGCGGGCCATTGTCTATATCGACGAAATCGACAAGATCTCGCGCAAATCGGACAACCCCTCCATCACCCGCGACGTTTCCGGCGAGGGCGTGCAGCAGGCCCTGCTGAAACTCATCGAAGGCACGGTGGCCTCGGTGCCGCCGCAAGGCGGCCGCAAGCACCCGAACCAGGATTTCGTCCAGGTTGACACCACCAACATCCTGTTCATCGTGGGGGGCGCCTTCGATGGCCTGGAAAAAATCATCCGCGACCGCAGCGAACGGTCCGGCATTGGCTTTTCCGCCACAGTGCGTGCACGCTCCGAGCGCGGTGTGGGCGAATTGTTCGCGGAAGTCGAACCCGAAGACCTGATCAAGTTCGGCCTGATCCCCGAATTGGTCGGCCGCCTGCCAGTGGTCGCCACGCTGGAAGAACTGACCGAAGAAACGCTGGTGCGCATCCTGACCGAGCCGCGCAACGCCGTGGTCAAGCAGTTCCAGAAACTGTTCGAAATGGAAGACGTCGAACTGGAAGTAACGCCCGAAGCCCTGACGGCCATCGCCCGTCGGGCCATCAAGCGCCGGACTGGCGCCCGGGGCCTGCGCTCCATCATGGAACAGGCGTTGCTGGGTACGATGTACGAACTGCCCTCGCGCCAGGACATCAACCGCGTGATCCTGGAAAAGGACGCTGTCGAGGGCCTGAGCACGCCGACCTTGGTCAAGGGGTCCCGTCCCGAACGTCAGACCGAGGAAAAGTCCCTCCGATCGGCCGCTGCCTGACCTCGGCGCGGGGGGGCATTCCCGTTTCGCGCAACCGGAATGGCGCAGCCCCAGTGGCGTCGATTCCCCCGTATACTGCTGGCAGAATGTGCACTTCTGCCCTTGAAAAGCAGCTGTATGGCACCATATGCGTCAGCAGGCACTATGCAAAAAAGGAAGCCCGTGCTTCCTTTTTCTTTCAGCTTCAATAGTTTGAGGAATCAACCATGTCTGCTAGCCAGATTCTGACTCAGGAACCAGTGGAATTGCCGCTGCTGCCGCTGCGCGATGTCGTGGTCTTTCCCCACATGGTCATTCCCCTGTTCGTGGGGCGGCCGCGTTCCATCAAGGCGCTTGAACTGGCCATGGAGGCCGGCAGCAGCGTGATGCTGGTGGCGCAGAAATCCGCAGGCAAGGACGAACCCACGCCCGATGATCTGTACGAGATTGGCTGCGCAGCCAGTATTCTTCAGATGCTCAAGCTGCCCGATGGCACCGTCAAGGTGCTGGTCGAAGGCCTGCAGCGCGCCCGGATCCACGCTGTCACCGATGCTGAATCGCATTTTTCGGCGCGTGTTTCCAGCATCGACGAAGATCAGTCCGAGCAGGCCGAGGCCGAGGCCCTGCGCCGTGCCGTCGTGGCCCAGTTCGAACAATACGTCAAGCTGAACAAGAAAATCCCCCAGGAAATCCTCACCTCACTGTCGGGGATCGAGGACGCGGGCCGCCTGGCTGATACCATTGCGGCCCATCTGCCCCTGAAAATCGAACAGAAACAGTCCTTGCTGGACATGTCCGGTACCGTGCCCCGCCTGGAAGCCCTGCTGGCTCAGCTGGAATCGGAAATCGAGATCCTGCAGGTCGAAAAGCGCATTCGCGGCCGCGTCAAGAAGCAGATGGAAAAGAGCCAGCGCGACTACTACCTGAACGAACAGGTCAAGGCCATCCAGAAAGAACTGGGCGAGGGCGAGGAAGGTGCCGACATCGAGGAACTCGAACGCCGCATCGCGGCCGCGCATCTGCCCAAGGAAGCCCGCAAGAAGGCCGATGCCGAACTCAAGAAGCTCAAGCTGATGTCGCCCATGTCGGCCGAGGCCACGGTGGTGCGCAACTACATCGATACGCTGGTGGGGCTGCCGTGGCGCAAGAAAAGCCGCGTCAACAATGCCCTGAAGAACGCTCAGGAGGTTCTGGACGCGGATCACTACGGCCTGGAAAAGGTCAAGGAACGCATCGTGGAATACCTGGCGGTGCAGCAGCGTGTCGACAAGCTCAAGGCGCCGATCCTGTGCCTGGTCGGCCCCCCGGGCGTGGGCAAGACGTCGCTGGGCCAGTCCGTGGCTCGCGCGACCAACCGCAAATTCGTGCGCATGGCGCTGGGCGGCGTGCGCGACGAGGCCGAGATCCGTGGCCACCGGCGCACCTACATCGGTTCCATGCCAGGGAAGATCCTGCAGAACATGGCCAAGGTCGGTGTGCGCAATCCCTTGTTCCTGCTCGACGAGATCGACAAGCTGGGTGCGGATTTCCGTGGCGACCCGTCCTCGGCCCTGCTGGAAGTGCTCGACCCGGAACAGAACCACACGTTCCAGGACCATTACATCGAGGTCGATTTCGACCTGTCGGATGTGATGTTCGTGGCCACCAGCAATACGCTGAACATTCCTCCGGCCCTGCTGGACCGGATGGAAGTCATCCGCCTGTCGGGCTATACCGAAGACGAAAAGGTGCATATCGCTTTTGATCACCTGCTGCCCAAGCTGATGAAAAACAATGGCGTCAAGGAAGGCGAGCTCAGCATTTCCGAGGCTGCCGTCCGCGACATCGTGCGCTACTACACGCGCGAGGCCGGGGTGCGCGCGCTGGAACGCGAGATCTCCAAGATCTGCCGCAAGGCCGTCAAGCGGCTGCTGAGCGAAAGCGATGCAAAATCGGTGAAAAAGACCAATGATCAGGCCGCGATCGCGGTGGATTCCGCCAACCTGAGCGATTTCCTGGGGGTGCGCCGTTTCAATTTTGGCGTGGCCGAAAAGGAAGACAAGGTTGGCCAGGTCACCGGGCTGGCCTGGACCGAAGTCGGCGGCGATCTGCTCACCATCGAGGCGGCCGACATGCCGGGCAAGGGCGTGGTCCTGCGCACGGGGTCACTGGGCGATGTGATGAAGGAATCGGTTGAGGCCGCCCGCACGGTGGTGCGTGCCCGTGCGCGCAAGTGGGGCATTGCCGACCAGGCGTTCGAAAAGCGTGATCTGCACATCCACTTCCCGGAAGGCGCGACGCCCAAGGACGGTCCTTCGGCCGGGGCCGCCATCACCACGGCCATGGTGTCGGCGCTGACGGGCATTCCGGTGCGCGCCGATGTCGCCATGACGGGTGAAATCACCCTGCGGGGCGAAGTCCTTGAAATTGGCGGCCTGAAGGAAAAACTGCTGGCGGCCCATCGTGGCGGCATCAAGACCGTGATGATCCCCGAAGAAAACGTCAAGGATCTGGCCGAAATCCCGGACAATGTGAAAAATCACCTGGAGATCATCCCGGTGCGCTGGATCGATCGGGTGCTGGAAGTCGCGCTGCAGCGCATGCCTGTGCCATTGTCGGACGAAGAAGTCGCCCGGCTGGCAGCCGAGGCCGTGGCCACCGCCAAACCGGCGGAAGCCGGCAGTGGCGGCGGGGTGATCAAGCACTGATCCTGTCCCTGGCGGATGCGGCAAGGGCTCCCTGGACGGGAGCCCTTGCCGTTTCTGATTCCGGCGCGTGCGTGATGCGAATGTTGGCGAGCTATTCGGGAAGAAGGGCGCCGTCGCATCAGTGCAGCGCGGTGGTGCGGATCAGGCCGACCGCGATGCCCTCGATGGCGAAGTCGTCGCCGGGGCCCACGTCGATGGGCTGGAAGTCGGGGTTTTCAGGCAGCAGGCGGATGCGGCGACCCTGATGGTCCAGGCGTTTGACGGTGACGTCGTCGCCCAACCGAGCGACGACGATCTGGCCATGGCGGGCCTGGGGCGTGCTGCGTACGGCGAGCAGGTCGCCGTCCAGGATGCCCGCATCGCGCATGCTGCTGCCGCGCACGCGCAGCAGGTAGTCGGGCGCGGATTCGAACAGGTGCGGTGCCAGGGGGATTTCGCGTTCGACGTGTTCGGCCGCCAGTACCGGGCTGCCGGCTGCGACGCGGCCCACCAGCGGCACCAGGCGGCTGTCGGATGGTGCGATCCAGGTGGGGGCGCCGGGCAGCATGGTTGCCACGGGCTGGCCCGTGCGTGTGGCCGCGCCGTCCGTGGCCGCGCTGGCCTGTGCCTGATCCGTGAGTTGGATGCCGCGCGAGGTGGCCGCCGACAGGCGGATGTAGCCCTTGCGTTCCAGGGCGCGGAGATGGTCTTCGGCGGCGTTGGCCGAACGAAAGCCCAGCTGGCGGGCGATTTCGGCCCGGGTGGGCGGCCGCCCCGTTTGCTGGATGGCCTGCCGGATGAGATCCAGGATCTGGGATTGTCGGGCGGTGAGTTTCAGGGCCATGGTGTCGAAGCTGGATTGCGCTACTGGATGAAAACACAGCCCGTATTGTGACGGAAGGGCGCGTACGGCGCAAGCGGTGCGGGCAGCCAGCCCGAAACGACGACGGGGCCTCGCAGGAGGCCCCGTCGGGTGCAGTGCAAACGTGGATCAGTTCTTGATCACATCGGCCACCGCGCGGGCGACGTAGTCGATGTTGCCGCTGTTCAGGGCCGCCACGCAGATGCGTCCGCTGCCCACGGCGTAGATGCCGTAGTCTTCGCGCAGGCGTTCGACCTGGGCTTTGGTCAGGCCGGAATACGAAAACATGCCGCGTTGGGCCTTGACGAAGCTGAAATCCTGTTCGACGCCATGGGCCGGGATTTTTTCGACCAGCTGGTGGCGCATGGTGCGGATGCGGTCACGCATGCCGGCCAGTTCGTCGGCCCACATCGCGTACAGTTCGGGCGTGTTCAGCACGGTCGAGACCAGCGCGCCGCCGTGGGTCGGCGGGTTGGAATAGTTGGTGCGGATGACGCGCTTGAGCTGGCTGAGCACGCGGGTGCTTTCCTCGTCGCCATCGGTCACCAGCGTCAGGGCGCCGACCCGTTCACCGTACAGCGAGAAGGACTTGGAGAACGAGGAACTGATGAACATGGTCACGCCCAGGTCCGCGAACAGGCGCACCACGGCGGCGTCTTCCTCGATGCCGGCGCCAAAGCCCTGGTAGGCGATGTCCAGGAAGGGCACCAGTTGGCCGGCCTGCAGCGTGCGGGCGATTTCCTGCCATTGATCCAGGGTGGGATCCACCCCCGTGGGGTTGTGGCAGCAGGCGTGCAGCACCACGATGGTGCCGGCGGGCAGGGCACGCAGCGAGGCCAGCATGCCATCGAAGTCCAGGCCATGCGTGGCGGCATCGTAGTAGTCATAGCTGACGACCGGGAAACCGGCGGCGGAAAACAGCGCCTGGTGGTTGGCCCAGCTGGGATTGCTGATGGCAACCTGGCTGTTGGGCAGGATCTGTTTCAGGAAATCGGCACCGATTTTCAGTGCGCCGGTACCGCCCAGGGTCTGGACCGTCAGCGAGCGGTGCTCGGCGATCAGCGGCGAGCCGGCGCCCAGCAGCAGCGTGCGGGCCCCGTCGTTGTAGCCCGGGATGCCATCGATCGGCAGATAGTTGCGGGGTTCGGCTTTTTCGAACAGCCGGGCTTCGGCCTGGCGGACGGCCTTCAGCAGGGGAATGCGGCCTGCGTCGTCGTAATAGACGCCGACGCCGAGATTGACCTTGGTGGACCGGGTATCGGCCTTGAATTGTTCGTTCAGACCCAGGATGGGGTCGCGCGGAGCGAGTTCGACAGATGCGAAAATGGAGGACATGGTTACCGGGAGGACGGGGAGAAAAGAGTCTTGGTCATGTGGGCCAACAGTGTGATAATAAGGGGTTTACCCGAACAGTGTCCAGTTGAATCCCATGCCCAGTCAGGTCCGGCGTCAGGCCAGAACTTCGACCAGAACCCAGTCTGGCAGCCAGGCGGTCGGGGGGGCGGAACAAGCCCCGCCGCCCGCACCTTTGGCTGCATCCGGGTCTGGGCCGGGTTTCGTGGCGTATCCGGACAGCCCGTTTCAGCTTTTCCAGCCTTATCCTCCGGCCGGGGATCAGCCGGCCGCCATCGCTGCGCTGGAAGAGGGCGTGCGCGATGGTCTCATGTGCCAGACTTTGCTGGGGGTGACGGGGTCGGGCAAGACCTACACCATGGCCAACCTGATCGCCCGCACGGGCCGGCCGGCCATCGTGCTGGCGCCCAACAAGACCCTGGCCGCCCAGCTTTATGCGGAAATGCGCGAATTCTTCCCCCGCAATGCGGTGGAATATTTCGTGTCCTACTACGATTATTACCAGCCCGAAGCCTATGTGCCGGCGCGCGACCTGTTCATCGAAAAGGACTCGTCCATCAACGAGCACATCGAACAGATGCGCCTGTCGGCCACCAAGAGTCTGCTGGAACGCCCCGATACCATCATCGTGGGTACGGTGTCCTGCATCTACGGCATTGGCAATCCCGGCGATTATCATGCGATGGTCCTGACGCTGCGCGCGGGCGACCGGATCGGCCGCCAGGAAATCCTGGCGCGCCTGGTGTCGATGCAGTACGAACGCAATGACATGGATTTTTCCCGGGGGACGTTCCGGGCGCGGGGCGAAGTCATCGACGTCTTTCCGGCCGAACACGCCGAACATGCGCTGCGCATCACCCTGTTCGATGACGAAATCGAATCCCTGGATCTGTTCGACCCCCTGACGGGCAAGCCCGTCCAGAGCCTGGTGCGTTTCACGATCTTTCCCAGTTCGCACTATGTGACGCCGCGCGAGACCGTGCTGCGCGCCATCGAGACCATCAAGGAAGAACTGCGCGATCGCCTGGCCGAACTCACTGCGGCGGGCAAGCTCGTCGAGGCCCAGCGGCTGGAACAGCGCACGCGTTTCGATCTGGAAATGCTGCAGGAACTGGGTTTTTGCAAGGGGATCGAGAATTATTCCCGGCATTTGTCCGGTGCCCTGCCGGGCGAACCGCCGCCGACTCTGATCGATTATCTGCCGGCCAACGCCTTGATGTTCATCGACGAAAGCCATGTCACGATCGGCCAGCTGGGCGGCATGTACCGGGGTGACCGGTCGCGCAAGGAAACCTTGGTGCAGTTCGGATTCAGGCTCCCTTCCGCGTTGGACAACCGCCCGCTGCGTCTCGAGGAATTCGAGGCGCGCATGCCGCAGTGCGTGTTCGTATCTGCCACGCCAGGCCCCTACGAGGCCCAGCATGCGGATCAAGTGGTGGAACAGCTCGTGCGCCCGACCGGCCTGGTGGACCCGGAAGTCGAACTGCGTCCGGCAGCCACCCAGGTCGATGATCTGCTGGGCGAAGCCAAGCTGCGCATCGCGCGCCACGAGCGCGTGCTGGTGACCACGCTGACCAAGCGCATGGCCGAGGATCTGACCGAATATCTGGGTGAAAACGGCCTCAAGGTTCGCTACCTGCATTCCGACATCGACACGGTCGAGCGGGTCGAAATCATCCGCGACCTCAGATTGGGGACTTTCGACGTGCTGGTCGGGATCAATCTGCTGCGCGAAGGCCTGGACATCCCGGAGGTCTCCCTGGTAGCGATCCTGGATGCCGACAAGGAAGGTTTCCTGCGCTCGGAGCGCAGCCTGATCCAGACCATTGGCCGGGCGGCGCGCAACCTGAACGGCCGTGCGATCCTGTATGCCGACCAGGTGACCGATTCCATGCGCCGGGCCATGGACGAGACGGCCCGCCGCCGGGAAAAGCAACAGGCCTTCAACACCCGGCACGGGATCACGGCCCGGGGCGTCAGCAAGGCAGTGCGTGACTTGATCGATGGCGTGGCCGTGCCGGCGGCGCCGGTGCCGGTGGCAACCGAATACGACGAGACCGCCTTGCGCGACGAGAAATCCCTGGCGCGAGAGATCCGCCGCCTGGAACAGCGCATGAACGAGCACGCCCGCAACCTGGAATTCGAGCAGGCCGCCTTGGCGCGCGACGCCTTGCGCGCCCTCAAGGCCCGGGCCCTGCTGGAATGACCAGGGATTGGAGCGGTTGTTTGTTGCGCTTTGGCCGCAGCGCCCGGGGTTTGCCGCAGCGGGCGCAACGGGGCCTGTTGCGGGGCAGCTTCGGAAGTACTTCAAGCATCAGGGGTTTTTTTAGGTTTTCCACAGAAAATGCTTGCCAATTTCGGGGTTTTCCCGCACACTTTCTCCTATCATGCATAAGGTACTTTTTGTCTGCACGGGCAATATTTGCCGCTCTCCCACCGCCCAGGGCGTGTTCCAGCATCTCGTCGACCAGGAAGGACTGTCGGACGCGATCGCTGTCGATTCCGCTGCGACGCATCATTTTCACGTGGGCGAGGCCCCGGACGCCCGCGCCCAGGCGGCTGCGCGCAAGCGTGGCTACGACCTGTCGTCCCTGGTGGCTCGGCAGATCCGCGCCGATGACTTCCGCGATGCCGACCTGATCCTGGCCATGGACTGGGAAAACCTGTCCGCATTGCAACAGCAGTGTCCCAAGATCTATCAGCACAAACTCATGCTGCTGATGCGTTTTTCCAACGAATACGAAGAAGCCACCGTCCCCGACCCTTATTATGGCGGGCCCGAAGGTTTCAACAAAGTCCTGGACTACATCGAGGACTCCTGTCAGGGTGTGCTCGAACTGGTCCGCAAGCGCGCGCTGCAATACCAGGCCGCCTGAAGAAAATTTCCTCGCTGCATCCAAAGGGCGCCTTCGGGCGCCCTTTGCGTCATGGGGCAGGGGTGCCGTGGTCTGCGGGCAGGCTGTGCAATGGGCCAAGCCCGGGCTGAGGGAATTTTTCACCCAAATCCGAGCATTCCAGTCGGATAAAGGGGTACACTTGACTTAAATGGTCGGGTATTCGCCATGCCCGGTTCTTTCCCGCAGCCACAGAGGATTTCACCATGCGTTTGACGACCAAGGGACGGTTCGCCGTCACGGCAATGATCGATCTGGCCTTGCGCCATCACAGTGGGCCGGTGACGCTGGCTGCCATCAGCGCGCGCCAGAATATTTCCCTGTCTTATCTGGAACAGCTGTTCGGCAAGCTGCGGCGGCACGAATTGGTCGACAGCGTGCGCGGCCCGGGGGGTGGTTATACCCTGGCGCGCCATGCGCGTGACATTTCCGTGGCGGATATGATCTTCGCCGTTGACGAGCCGATGGATGCCACCAGTTGCGGGGGCAGGGAAAACTGCAACATTGGCCGCAATGGCCGTACGGGCAAATGCATGACGCATGATCTGTGGGCAACGTTGAGTCGTAAAATGTTGGATTATCTGGACTCGGTCTCGCTGCAGGATCTGGTGGACCAGGAACGGCTGCGCGAATGGCAGGAATCCGGCCATATCCAGAACGGCCGTCCGGCGATCCCGATCAGGCCCGTGGCGGCCGATGCGCCAGACCATACGGCCGTGTCGGCCTGATTGACCGGAGCTTCAATTTCAATGTCACAGGATTCGTCCCCGATCTATCTGGACTATTCCGCCACGACCCCCGTCGACGAGCGCGTGCTCCAGGCCATGCTGCCTTGGCTGAGCGAACGCTTTGGCAACCCCGCCTCGCGCAGCCATGCCTGGGGCTGGGATGCCGAAGAAGCCGTGGAGCGGGCCCGGGGGCAGGTGGCGGCGCTGATTCATGCCGATCCCCGGGAAATCATCTGGACCTCGGGCGCCACTGAATCCGACAACCTGGCGATCAAGGGGGCGGCGCATTGCCATGCCGCCCGGGGGCGGCACATCGTGACGGTCCGGACCGAACACAAGGCGGTGCTGGATCCCTGCCTGGAACTCGAACGCCAGGGGTTCGAACTGACCTGGCTGGATGTGGATTCCAATGGCCTGCTCAGCCCCGATGCCCTGGCAGCTGTCCTGCGCCCTGACACGATCCTGGTGTCGGTGATGCTGGTGAACAATGAGATCGGGGTGATCCAGGACATCGCCGCATTGGCGGCGCTGTGCCGTGATCGCGGGATCCTGTTCCATACCGATGCCGCCCAGGCCACGGGCAAGCTGCCGATCGATGTCCAGGCGCTGGGGGTGGACCTGCTGTCCATGTCGGCGCACAAGACCTACGGCCCGAAGGGCGTCGGCGCGTTGTACGTGCGCCGCAAGCCGCGTGTGCGCATCGAGGCCCAGATCCACGGCGGCGGCCATGAGCGCGGTTTGCGTTCGGGCACGCTGCCCACCCACCAGATCGTCGGCATGGGCGAAGCCTTTGCGCTGGCTGGCGAACTGATGGATGCCGAAATCCCTCGCATCCGGGCCTTGCGCGACCGTTTGTGGGATGGTTTGCGCGATTTGCCGGACGTCTATCTCAATGGCGATCTGGACCGGGGCGTGGCGCATACCCTGAATCTCAGCGTGGCTCATGTCGAAGGCGAAGCCCTGCTGATGGCCGTGCCGGAACTGGCCGTGTCCTCGGGTTCGGCCTGCACCTCGGCCAGCCTGGAACCGTCCCACGTGTTGCGCGCCCTGGGGCGCAGCAACATCCTGGCGCACAGTTCGCTGCGCCTGACCCTGGGGCGCTACACGACGCAGGACGAGGTGGATCGCGCCGTGCGCCTGCTGCGCGCCCAGATCGGGCGGCTGCGCGAACTGTCGCCGTTGTGGGAAATGCGCCAGCAAGGCACCCTGGGCGCCTGGGCGGAGCAATGCCGATGACGGGGCCATCGTATGGACCGCAGGTCCTGGATCACTACCTGCATCCGCGCAATGTCGGGTCCTTCGATGTGGATGACCCCCAGGTCGGTACGGGGCTGGTGGGTTCGCCGCAGCTGGGTCAGATCTTGAAACTGCAGATCCGCCTGGATGGCGCTACCATAGAATCAGCCTGCTTCCGGGCATTCGGTAGTGGCGAGGCCATTGCGGCGGGCTC
>NZ_JAVERO010000179.1:0-3438 GCF_034007085.1 Castellaniella sp.
GGGCGCCCGCGCCCAGGCCGTAGTACAGCGAAGGGCCTACCGCATCACCGCGTACCAGCACGGCGTTCATGGCGCCTTCGACGTTGGCCAGCAGGCAGTGGTCAGGCACCAGGGCTGGATGCACCCGCAGTTCGATGCCATCGGGACGGCGGCGGGTAATGCCCAGCAGCTTGATGCGATAGCCCAGGCGTTCGGCATGCACGATGTCCTCGGAAGCCAGGCGGGCGATGCCTTCGATGTAGGCCTTGTCGAACTGCACCGGGATGCCAAAGGCCAGCGAAGCCAGCAAGGTGAGCTTGTGGGCGGCATCCACGCCCTCGATGTCGAAGGTGGGGTCGGCCTCGGCGTAGCCCAGGCGCTGGGCCTCGGCCAGCACGGTATCGAACGGCAGGCCGCGCTGGCGCATTTCGGACAGGATGAAATTGGTCGTGCCGTTGATGATCCCGGCCAGCCACTGGATGCGGTTGGCCGTCAGGCCCTCGCGGATCGCCTTGATGATGGGGATGCCACCGGCCACGGCGGCCTCGAAAGCGACCATCACGCCACGTGCCTGGGCCGCCGCGAAGATCTCGTTGCCGTGCACGGCCAGCAGGGCCTTGTTGGCCGTGACCACGTGCTTGCCCTGGGCGATGGCTTCCAGGATGCAATCGCGGGCGATCGTGTCGCCGCCCATCAGTTCGACGATGATGTCGATGTCCGGGTCACGCGCCAACGCCAGCCCATCGGTGGTGACGGTCACGTCCGGCCCCACCAGCGCACGCGCCTTGGCCACATCGCGCACGGCCACGGCAACGACTTCGATGCGCCGCCCGGCACGCCGGGCGATTTCCCCGCCGTTCTGGGCCAGGACCGTCCAGACCCCGCCGCCGACAACCCCCAAGCCCAACAGACCTACACGGATCGGTTTCATTTCAGCAGCCCATCCTTGCGGAACATGTCCTTGATGCCGCGCACCGCCTGACGGGTGCGCTGTTCGTTTTCGATCAGGGCAAAACGCACGTATTCGTCGCCGTATTCACCGAAACCGATCCCGGGGGACACGGCGACCTTGGCGTCGGCCAGCAGCCGCTTGGAAAATTCCAGCGAGCCCTGGGCGCGGTAGGGTTCGGGAATGCGCGCCCAGATGTACATGGACGCCTTGGGCACATCCACCATCCAGCCGGCATCGTGCAGCCCGCGCGCCAGCACGTCGCGGCGGCTGCGGTATTGTTCGACGACCTCGGCCACGCAGTCCTGGGGGCCTTCCAGGGCGGCAATGGCGGCCACCTGGATCGGCGTGAACGTACCGTAGTCATGGTAGCTCTTGATGCGCGCCAGCGCATTGACCAGATCGCGGTTGCCCACCATGAAACCGATGCGCCAGCCGGCCATGTTGTAGCTCTTGCTCATGGTGAAGAATTCCACCGCCACGTCGCGCGCACCGGGCACCTGCATGATGGACGGCGCCACGTAGCCGTCGAAGGTGATGTCCGCATAGGCCAGGTCATGCACCACCAGGATGCCGTGTTCGCGCGCCAGGGCGACAATGCGCTCGAAGAAGGACAGTTCCACGCACTGGGCCGTCGGATTGCTGGGAAAACCCAGAATCATCATCTTGGGCTTGGGAATGGCCTCGCGCACCGCGCGTTCGATTTCCTCGAAGAAATCCAGGCCAGGGGTCATCGGCACCGAGCGGATGTTCGCGCCCGCGATCACCGCGCCGTAGATGTGGATCGGATAGCTGGGATTGGGCACCAGGACCGTATCGCCCCGGTCCAGCGTGGCCAGCATCAGGTGGGCCAGGCCTTCTTTGGAGCCAATCGAGACGATCGCCTCGGAATCCGGATCGATGTCCACTCCGTAGCGGCGCTCGTACCAGGTCGAAATCGCCCGGCGCAGGCGGGGAATGCCCTTGGACACAGAATAGCCATGGGTATCCGGACGGCGGGCGACTTCCACCAGCTTGTCGACGATGTGCTGCGGCGTGGGGCCATCCGGATTGCCCATGGACATGTCGATGATGTCCTCGCCGCGCCGGCGGGCGGCCATCTTGAGTTCCCCGGTGATGTTGAACACGTAGGGGGGCAAGCGCTCGATGCGCGGAAAGCTCGTCATGATGGTCCTCGGCAGATAGGCTGGAGTCGTGCGGATGGATGCGGTGCAGCAAACTCGTTAATCTATCGCATGCGTCCGCGACTCGCAAATCCCCATGCGCAAAACCCACGCTTCCCCATGAAAAGCCCCCGGCTCGATTGCGCTATCATCACGTGAACACCGGAGCTTGCCCGTGCTATTGCAAAAAGACCTGAATCCCGCGTTCAATACCGTCACCGCCTACGGCGACGGTTTCCTGGAAATCAATCGGGTCCGCTACGACAGCGCCATCTGCTTCGCCCCCGAAGGCCCCGTGCGCAGCCTTGCGCTGCGCACCGCAGCCGACCTGGATGCCGCCTTTCTGCAGGATCTGGTCGGCCTGCAGCCGTCCACGCGTGACCCCCTGGCCTTGCTCGACAGCGATGCGCCCGCCGCCGAACGGCCTGCCTCCGCACCCGAAGTCCTGCTGATCGGCACCGGCCCGCGCCAGACCTTCCTGCCCCCCGATCTGCTGCGCCCCTTGCTGGCGCTGGGCATCGGCGTTGAAACCATGACCACCCAGGCCGCCGCCCGGACCTACAACATCCTCATGTCCGAAGAACGACGCGTGCTGGCCCTGCTGCTCCCCGGAGACCTCGCATGACCCCCATCACCATCGGCCAGCCCCTGCCGCCGCTGACTGCCGCAACCACCCAAGGCACCTTTGATTCCGCCGCGCTGCGGGGCAAACCCTTCGTCCTGTATTTCTATCCCAAGGACAGCACCCCCGGCTGCACCGTCGAGGCCCAGGATTTCCGCGACCGCCATGCGCAATTCCAGGCCCTGGGCTGCGCGGTTTTCGGCATTTCCCGCGACACCCTGAAATCCCACCAGAACTTCGCCGACAAGCAGTGCCTGCCCTTTCCCCTGATCACCGACCCCGACGAAACCCTGTGCACCCTGTTCGGTGTCATGAAACTCAAGAACCTGTACGGCAAGCAGGTGCGTGGCATCGAACGCAGCACCTTCCTGATCGACCGCCAGGGTGTCCTGGTCCAGGAATGGCGTGGCGTCAAAGTCCCCGGCCACGTCGACGCAGTCCTGCAAGCCGCACAAAACCTGGCCGCCTGAACGCGGCCTTCTCCAGGAGCCTGCATGCCCCTTCCGAAACAGCCGACCCGCCTGGGCGACACCGTCGTCGAAACCCCCATCCCGACCACGCCGCCCGAAACGGGCGCGGCGCGCGCCGTGCCCGGTCCGGCACTCGACCGTTCGCTTGACGCCCCGCGCACCCGCACCGCCAAAACCCGGCCAGTCGCGGCGATCCTGTCCAAATCCACTGGCTCCGCAAGCACACCCGCCACCCAGGCCGCATCATCCGCCACC
>NZ_JAVERO010000180.1:0-3422 GCF_034007085.1 Castellaniella sp.
TCGGCGTCTGGTCCGCGATGGTCGCGGTCAGGGTGTCGGCCGTGGGCGTTGGCGCGGTTGGCCAGCCATCGACAACCAGTTGGGAATTGCTGGCGTTTTGGGTTTCGATGAATCGGTCGCTGCCGAAGTTGGCCAGCAGATTGGCCGAGGTCAGATTTTCGTCGACGATGAAATCGTTGCCCGCGCCCAAATCCATGCCCCGAACCTGCAAACGGTAGCCGCTGCCGTCGTTGACGACGCTGGCCCGCACGGAATTGCGGTTGTCGGGATCGGTGTTGATCAGGTTCGCGAACTGGCTCAGGGTCGTGGTTCCGGTCAAATCCACGGAAATTTGCCGCGATCCGTACGTGAACGAAAATGTTCCGGCGTTTCCGTCGGTGACGACATCATCGGGGGAGGCAAAAATTGCCGCTCCCATGTGCATGTCCGTGCTGGCCAGGGAAATCACGTCCACCACGTGGGCACCTTCTTCCGCCGCGCTGCTGGCCACGGCCGTCATGGCTGTCGGGTTGGAGGAGTTGACGGTCTTGATCAGGAATTCGTCCGTGGTGTTCATGGATGAAAGCGTGGCGTTCAGGCTGAGCATGGCCGCGCTCAGGGTGTCGAACGCTTCGCTTTTTTGTTCCCATTCCGACCGCCACAGCTGCATGCGCTTGGTGGTTGTCTGTTCCACTTCCACCAGTTTGGTGACCATGGAATCGAAATCCGTGCCCGATCCCAAGCCTGTAAAGCGGATTGCTCCCGAGATGAGCGAGGATGTCAGATCGTCAGCCATACCTGCCTCTGGACCAAATGTTTCGTGTGTCGCGAAGATTTAAGCAATAATGGTACCAGGATTTTGGGATGTGTAAAAAAAAGGCTGGGCCGCCCGCGCGACCCAGCCAAGAACCGGAATCCGTGCCGCGCCTACTAACCGCCGATGAGCTGCATGGCCATCTGCGGCAGGCTGTTGGCCTGGGACAGCATGGCCACCGCGCTTTGGGTCAGAATCTGGTTGCGCACGAAGTTGGTCATTTCCGTGGCCACGTCCACATCGGAGATGCGGGATTCGGCCGCCTGCAGGTTTTCCGCCTGGATGGTCAGGTTGGTGATGGTGTTTTCCAGACGGTTCTGGAGCGCGCCCAGGTTAGCCCGGATTGTATCCTTGGAGACAATCGCCGCGTTCAAGGCGTCCAGGGCCAGCTGCGCGCCCTGCTGGGTGGAGATGCTGTAGCCGGCGTCCTCGACGGACTGATTTCCCACGCCCAGGGCCGAGGCCGTGGCGTTGCCGATCTGGATGTAATAGTAATCCTCGGCGCTTTGGTTGGCCGTGCCAAAGTGGACCTTCAGCTTCCCTTCGGAGTTTAGGCCCGCGCCATTGTGAGTGTCACTGGAGAGATTGCCGTTCAACAGATAGATGCCGTTGAAGTCCGTGGCGTTGGCGATTCGGGTGATTTCCGAGGCCATGGCCTGGTATTCCGAATCAATGATCATGCGCTGGTCCGAGGTGTAGGTGCCGGTGGCGGCCTGTTCGGCCAGTTCCTTCATGCGGATCAGCTTCTCGTCGATGACACCCAGGGCTCCATCGGCGGTCTGAATCAGGGAGATGGCGTCGTTGGCGTTGCGCACGCCCTGGTTCAGGGTGGAGATATCGGCGCGCATGAGCTCGCGAATGGCCAGACCGGCGGCGTCGTCGGCGGCGTTGTTGACGCGCAGGCCCGAGGACAAACGCTGCGTGGATGTTGCCAGGCTGCTGTACGAGCTGGACAGGTTGCGAGCCGCGTTCATGGCCATCAGGTTGTGATTGATAACGAGCGACATAAAAAATTCCTCCTTGAAAGGGTATCGGCTTCCTTGCCTTGGGATTCGAGCAGCTCTTGGGCTGCATCATTGGTCTTGCTGTGAGAATCGGCGGGGAGCGGAATTTCTTTAGGAGTTTTTTTGTCCGACAGATGTTTGGGCTGCGTTTTATTCGAAATCAAAGATATGGCGCCGCGCATCGGCCACGGGAATGCCACGGGAGAGGGCGATGGCTTCCAGATTGTCCTCGGCGTCCGATTTGCGCAGATAGAGCGGGGTGGGAGCGTGCTCGGAAAAGGTGGCGTCCAGGGCCGCCTGGAGCAGGGTCATGGGGGCGGGGGTGTCGAAATTCACGGGCAGGAGAGGGCATTCGGCCAGTTCACCCAGCTCGGGATTCCGCCGCGCGCCGCTGCCCGCCACGAGGCGGGGGGCTTGGCGTGAAACCAAAAGTCGCGCGGCCTCGGTGACCGCCATGGGCTTGATGTCGTCCAGGGGCTGTTCCTGAATAAAGCCCCGCAGATAAACTTGGCCCTTGCGTGCGTGCGTGGCGATCCAGACTTCGTGACGCGCCGGGGTCGGGATCTGTCGCGCCAACACGGCATGATACTCCAGGCCCGCCATGGGCAGGCCCGCTGGGCGGGCCAGTCCGTACATGGCGGCATGGGCGATGCGCAGTCCCGTGAACGAGCCCGGGCCGCGCACGCAGGCGATTCCAGCCAGATTTTTGGCGCCCAGCCCTCGCGACTTCAAGGCCCGGTCCATGGCCATGGGCAGATGCCGGATGGATTGGCCGGGGCAGAGCATTTCCTCGGCGAACAGGAGCTCCGAGCTCGTGCCCAGGACCACCTGGACACGTTCCTCGGCGCAGCACAGCACGAGAATCGGACTAGCGGAAGTGGCGCAGGATATCATTGATGGTCGCGAAGACCATGAGCAGCAGCAGGAGCGTCATGCCTATTTTCAAGGCCATTTGCTGCACCCGTGGGCTCAGGGGCTTGCCGGTGATGGTTTCGAGAAAGAAGAAGAGAATGTGCCCGCCGTCCAGGACGGGAATGGGCAGCAGATTGAGCACGCCGAGGTTGATGCTGATCAGGGCGGTCAGGGCCAGCAAACTGGCCAGACCGTTTTGGGCCTCTTTGTGGATCATTTCGGAAATGAGGATAACCCCGCCCATGTCGGTCCAGGGGATGACCCGCTCCACCAATTTGACGATGCCCATGATCATGAGCCCGGTCACGTCCCAGATCTGTCTGGCGCCCTGGAACGACGCGGCCATGAAGCCCAGCTCGCGTGTCGAGAATTCCCCCTTGGGAGCGATGCCGAGCATGGGCATGGTCTTGATTTCGCCAAACAGGTTGCGCTTTTCCTGGAGTTTGGGCGTGATGTTCACGGAAAATTGTTCATTTTCCCGGAGCATGGTCAGGTGAAGCGCATCGCCCTGGTTGGCTTCGATGCGCTCGACCAGATCCTCCCAGATGGCAATGGGCTGGCCGTCCACGGCCAACACGCGATCACCGGGCAAAAGCCCCGCTTCCTGGGCCGCGCTGGCGTTGGTGACCTGGCCGATGACCGGCAACATGTCCTGGGCGCCGTTGACCCAGGCCAGCCCCCAGAAAATAATCCAGGCCAGGAGGAAATTGAAG
>NZ_JAVERO010000028.1:0-22766 GCF_034007085.1 Castellaniella sp.
GAACCGGACCGGGTGGGGTTCCTGATCGCTGGCGCGAACCCCGTCGCCCGGGCCCTGGGCCAGGCACTGCACGAGCAGGGGGTGCCCGTGCGGCTGTGCGACAGTGACTGGTACAGCCTGTCGCGCGCCCGGATGATGGGCCTGCCCACCTACCACGGCAACCCGGTCTCCGAACATGCCCAGCGTAATCTCGACACCACGGGCCTGGGGCGGTTGCTGGCCCTGGGTGCGCGCGATGAGGCCAATCAAGTGATCACGGCGCGCGCCCGCGACGAGTTCGGCAAGCGCCGGGTCTTCAGCCTGCCCCGGTCACGGGATGCCGGCCAGTCAGAAAAGCATCTGCTGGATGCTGCGTATCGCGGGCGTACCTTGTTTGCCCCGGATCTGGGCTACTGGAAACTATCGGCCCTGTTGGTGGCAGGCGCACGGATCAAGGCGACCCGCTTGACGGACAGTTTCGATTTTGCGCAATACCTGGCTGCCCGGCCAGGCCAGTCCGTGACGCCACTGTTCGCGCTGAGTCCCAAAGGCTATGCGCAGCCATTCACGCTGGACCAGGAATTGCAGCCGGTCGCCGGCTGGACGATCATCGGCTTGCACGAGGGGGGCGATTCCGCTGCGGAGTCGGCGGCCGCGCCTGCGCCGGAGGCGGCATGAAGCCCCAGGCTGCCGGAACGCCTGCAGCCGTGGCTGCCGGGCCGGAACACGGAGCGCCCGGGCGTCGCCTGTTCTTTGCGCTGTGGCCGGATGCCGAGGATGCCGAGATCCTGTCCGGCTGGGCGCGCCGGGCCCATGCGCTGTGCGGCGGGCGGGTCATGCGGCCTGATACGCTGCATTTGACCTTGGCTTTTCTGGGCGCAGTGCCTCATGAACGGGTCGCGGATCTGGTGGCCCTGCTGGACGAGGCGACACTGATGGGCGGCATGCTGCGCCTGGATCGCTATGGGCGCTTCCGGGGCCCCCGGATCGTCTGGGCCGGCCCGACGACACCGGCACCCTGGTTGAACGCGCTGCATGGGTGGCTCTGGCGGGCGCTGGTGCGGCGGGGATTCGACCGGCCGGCCGAGCCGTTCCGTCCGCATGTATCGCTGTTGCGGCGTGCGGGGCCGGGCGACCTGGATGCGCTGCCGCCGCCCGAACCCCTGGACTGGACGCCGCGCCGCTGCGTACTGGTCGCCTCGGCGCCGCGCCCGGAGGGGTCTTGCTACGACATTCTGGCCGAGCGCTCGTTGCGGACCGCCTGAGCAGCGGGCGGTGTCCAGGATTGCGGGACCCCGTCAGCTGCCGATCACGCCGCCGTCCTTCTTCCAGATTACGACGGTTGCGGGGCGTGGCCGTGTCGCCTGCGGGCCATCCGGCCAGGACGAGGCCGAAAGCGGCGCCGCCTGGGCTTCGTCCAGATCCGGACCTTCGCCCGGGTGCTGGATGTTGACGAAGACGAAGCGCTGGTCCGGCGTCCAGGTGATGCCGGTGACCTCGCAGCCCTTCGGGCCGGTCAGGAACCGGCGCAGTTCACCCGAGACCGGGTCGGCGACCAGCATCTGGTTGTTGCCCTGGCCTTCGTAGTCGCCGCGGTTCTTGTAGTTGCCGTCGGTCAGGACCCACAGGCGGCCCTGGGCGTCGAAGCCCAGGCCGTCGGGGCTGTTGAAGGTATTGTCAGCAGAGATGTTGGCCGATCCCCGGCGCGGATCACCGTCCGTGTAGCGGGTCGGATTGCCGGCCAGGGCGAAGAGATCCCATTCGAACACCGTGCCGCGCGGGTCCCGATCCGCTTCGCGCCAGCGCACGATATGGCCGTAGATGTTCTTGTCGCGCGGGTTGGCGGCATCTGCGCCGGGGTGCTTGGGGCCGTCCGGCCAGCGCGCCTTGTCGCTGCCGCGATCCGTGTTGTTGGTCAGGGTCGCGTAGGCTTCGCCGGTGCGTGGATGCACGGCGATCCATTCTGGCCGGTCCATGGGCGTGGCGCCCACGGCGTCGGCGGCCTGGCGCGTGTGGATCAGCAGTTCGCCCAGATTCTCGTTGAAGCGCTCGCCCAGGCGGCGGCCTTGCGTGTCCAGCGTGTCCAGCGTCAGTGGGATCCAGGCGCCCTTGCCGTCGGCGTCAAAGCGCGCCGCGTACAGGGTGCCTTGCTCCAGCAGAGTCCGGTTGCTGGCGGCGCCGGGCCGGTACGCGCCTTCCGAGACGAACTTGTAGATGTATTCGCTGCGCTGGTCATCGCCCATGTAGACCACCACCCGGCCATCCTGGGCAAGCGTCAGGGCGGCGTTTTCGTGCTTGAAGCGGCCCAGGGCCGTCAGCTTGCGAGGCGCAGCCGAAGGGTCAAAGGGGTCGATTTCGACGACCCAGCCGTGGCGGTTGTATTCATTGGGTTCCTGCGTCCAGTCGAAGCGGACGTCGTGCGTATCCCAGGCGTATTCAGGATCGGACGCCTTGCTGCCGCCTTTGTAGCGCTGCATGTGCCGCCGGTAGTCCTCGTTCGGATAGTCCGCCTGTTCGGGCGCGCGGCGGCCCGTGCCGAAATAATCGGTGAAATTTTCCTCGCAGGTCAGGTAGGTGTTCCAGGGCGTCCAGCCGTTGCCGCAGTTGCCGAACGTCCCCAGCACCTGGGTCCCGCCGGGGTCTGCCTGTGTGCGCAGCAGGGGGTGGCCGGCGGCGGGGCCGGTGATGTGGATGGGGGTGTTGGCGTGGATCATGCGGTTGTAGGGGGAATCAGGCACCCGCTGCCAGCGGCCCTGCGCGTCCAGGCGGATGTGGACGACGGAGACGCCCTGCGCGTGCTGCGCCTTGCGGATCCAGTCCAGATTCCAGCCGGTCCCGCCGGGCTGCACGCCTTTGGGGAAGAAATAGTGGGGCGTGACGTATTCGTGGTTGGTCACCAGCAGGCCCTCGGTGCTGCTGCCCGATACGCCGTCCTGGCCGTCGATGGGAAAGAAGTGCAGGCCGTCATGGTTGTAGCCAAACTGCATGGCCTGCGCCGCGCTGTCGTCGCTTGCGTCGCTCTTGAAGGCCGGTGCGCCGGCGGCCAGCGGGTCGCCCCAGCGGTTGATCACGGCATGGGCATAGCCTTCGGGCACGACCACGGTGTCCGCCGTGCTCATGGGGACCGCCTTGAATCCCAGCGTGGCCGGGTGGCGGGTTGCGGCGTCGGCGGCCAGCGCCTGGGCAGCGGGCAGCAACCCGCCCAGGAAGCTCACGGCGCCCAGGCCCAATCCGCCCTTCAGAAAGCGGCGGCGGCCATCCA
Source organism: Castellaniella sp. (assembly GCF_034007085.1). Classification (GTDB taxonomy): domain Bacteria; phylum Pseudomonadota; class Gammaproteobacteria; order Burkholderiales; family Burkholderiaceae_B; genus Castellaniella. The sequence continues at coordinate 3,242 of NZ_JAVERO010000028.1, forward strand.
GGCGCGCCAGCAGCTGGTCCAGGGATTCGGCCGTCGAGGGATTGGCGGGGATGTCGTCGAGATCGAAATGTTTCATGGTTTCAGCGGCTCCGCAGCAGTTCCGGGGTCCGCAGCAGCACGAATTCGTTGTCGTCCTGTCGGTTCGGTTCCCGGCTGGATGAAAAGGGGAAGTTGTTGTCGTTGCCGACGATGATGTGGTCGGCGTCCACGACATCGACGTTTTCGATGGTGAAGAACGGAAACTGCAGCACGCCGTCCGTCAGGGGTTTGCGTGCCTTGCGGTCCGGATCCTGGATGGCGAGCAGGTCCACGTAGGCCAGTTTGCGGACTGCCTTGCCCACGTTCGCTTCCGAGAATTCGATTTTGTAGACGCGCTTGAAGCGGGGCAGGTTCGAGAAGCAGGTTTGCGTGTCGGCACCGGGTGCGCAGGCCTTGTCGGGAGTGCCTTCGCCGTTGTCGCGTTCGATCACCAGGCCGGTCGTGGTGTCGATCATGTTGAAATCGCCGATGGCGTGTTCTGTGCCTTCCAGGGGATAGAGCCAATACCGGCCGGTCCAGCGCTCGTCCGCCACGCTGAATTCCAGGATACGCAGGACCGTCTTACCATCCACCTGTTCCCAGGTCTGGGTCTGTTCATTCCAGAGGGGGCCTTCGAGCAGTGGATACAGGAACTGGCCGTCCCTGGATGCCGCCATGCCTTCGAAACCCTTCGAGCGCTTGAGCGTCACGTCCCGATAGGTCTGGCCCGGTGCGCCGGGTGTGGCGACGGCGTGGTGATCGGGTGAACGGACGATGCGGCCGTCGATCTGGGTCTCGAACAGAGCCAATACCTTGCCCGAGCGATCGGTCTTCAGCAGGTAGGGGCCGAATTCGTCGCCGATCCAGAAATGTTCGCCGATCGGCTGGAAGCTTTCGGTGTCCAGATCAGAACCGGTCAGGTAGCGTTCGGCGCTGTCTTCATGGATGATGCGAAAGGGGATTTTCCGATCCGGGTCGCGCAGGAATACCGTGTCCTGTGGCGCCAGTGTGCCGGCTTGCCAGTCGACGCGATACCGGTTCAGGTACAGCATGGCGTCCATGGAATTCGCCTTGCTGCCAAAGCCATTGTCGGTCAGGACCCAGACAGTGCCGTCGGGCATGACCTTGACGCCCGAGTGGCCCTGGCGGACCTGGCCCGTGACCGGCAGGGCGATGCCGGTGGGGCGTTCGGCCGATCGGCCCATGACCGAACCCAGGGCCTCGACCCGGACCCCGCTGGTGTATTTGCCCGAGACCTTCAGGTCGGCGGGTGCATCGGCGGGCGGCGCCACGAAGCTGGCGGCCCGGAGCACGGCATGGCCCTGCAGAACGGCAGGCACTGCCTGTTGGGCCATGGCGGTCCAGGGCGCGCAGCCGATCAGCGCGGCCAGAATGGAGAGGCGGAGCAAGGACATGGGGGCTCTTCCTGTGAAGCAAGGGGAGGAGCCCGCAGTCTAGGCAAGGGAGATGACAGGAATATGTCGCTGTCCGTGCATGTGCTGGTCTTCAGCGGCCGGGCCGGCGTGCCGGGGGGCGGATGCCGACCTTGACGTCCAGCGTCAGGGCGCGGCCCTGGCGCAACAGCGCCAGCCGGGTCGTCGAATCCGCAGGCAGCGGCGCCAGCCGGTTGACCAGATCGTAGGCGTCTTCCACAGGCTGGCCGTCCAGCGAGCGGATGACGTCTCCGACCCGGATTCCGGCGCGCGCCGCCGGGCCACCGGGCAGGATGCGGGCGACGATGGCGCCGTGTGTATCCTGCAGCCCGAAGGCCTGCGCCAGGTCGGGGGTGATGTCCTGGGGTTCCAGGCCCAGCCAGCCGCGCCGCACGCGGCCATGTTCCAGGATCTCATCCAGAATGTGGTGGGCCGCTGCCGCCGGGATGGCGAAGCCGATCCCCAGTGATCCTCCGGTCTCGGAATAGATCGCGGTGTTGATCCCGACCAGTTCGCCGCGTGCGTCGATCAGGGCGCCGCCCGAATTGCCCGGATTGATGGCGGCATCGGTCTGGATGAAATCTTCGTAGGTGTTCAGCCCGAGACGGTTGCGCCCCACGGCGGACACAATTCCCTGGGTCGTGGTCTGGCCGACCCCGAACGGGTTGCCGATCGCCAGCACCACGTCGCCCACCTGGACCGATGGGGTGGGGTCGAAGGTGATCACGGGCAGGTCGGGCAGATCGATCTTGAGCACCGCCAGGTCGCTTTCTGGATCGGCGCCGATCAGTTTCGCAGCGGATTGGCGACCGTCGCGCAGTCGGACCTCGATGGCATCGGCGGCCTCGATCACGTGGTAGTTCGTCAGGATCGTGCCATCGGCCCGCACGATTACGCCCGAACCCAGGCTGGTGGCGGCCTCGCGCCGCGTGAACCCAGGCAGGCCGCGCAGGAAGCGTTCCAGTTGCGGGTCGGCCGGCAGCGTCAGCAGCGGCACGTCCACGTGCTTGGTGGTATAGATGTTGACCACCGACGGCGCGGCCCGCGCCACGGCGGCGGCATAGCTGAAGGGCGCAGCGCCGTCCGGATGGGCGGCGGGTGCGGAGACGGCCGGCGCGGGCCCCGCGCTCTGCGAGCCGCCCGGCAGCCAGTGTGGCCGCAGGGTGGCCACCAGGAACAGGACCCCCAGACAGGCCGTGACGGTCTGGGCAAAAATCAGCCACAATCGTTTAATGGACATGGAATGACTCGCACAAAGGCACATTCATGAGCGTCAGAATTTCCCGCCAGGATCTGGCGGACTGGCTGAGCGATGCGCTGCAGCCGGAACATTTTCGAGATTATTGTCCGAATGGGCTGCAGGTTCAGGGGCGCGATGAAATCCGTCGCATCGTCACTGGCGTGACGGCTTCTCAGGCCCTGATCGATGCGGCTGTGGCACGCGATGCGGACGCCATCCTGGTGCATCACGGCTGGTTCTGGAAGAACGAGGACCCCTGCATTTGCGGCCCCAAGCATCGCCGTCTGTCGACCCTGATGGCACGCGAGATCAACCTGTTTGCCTACCACCTGCCCCTGGATGCCCACCTGGAATGGGGCAACAATGCCCAGTTGGCGAGGCTCATGGGCTGGGTGCCGGACGTCCGCCCCGATGGTGCGCCCCGGCGCTGCGGGCCGGATGACCTGGTCTGGTTGGGCGCACCTGCCCAGGAATCGACGGTCGGCGCACTGGCCGCCGATCTGGCCTGCCGGCTGGGCCGCGAACCACTGGTCATCGGCGACCCCGGGCGCCGCGTGCGGCGGCTGGCCTGGTGCACGGGCGCTGCCCAGGGCATGATGGACGCCGCCTTGGCGGCGGGCGCGGATTGTTACGTCAGTGGTGAAATTTCCGAGCCCACCGTGCATCTGGCCCGCGAGACGGGCGCGGCCTACATCAGCGCCGGCCATCATGCGACGGAGCGGTATGGGGTCCGGGCGCTGGGCGCGGCCATCGAGGCGCGTTTCGGCGTGCCCTGCGAATTCGTCGACATCGACAACCCGGTGTAGGGCCAGGCCTATTTTTTCAGGGCGTCGCGGATCTCGCGCAGCAGCAGGACGTCTTCGGGCGTGGCCGGGGGCGCTTCGGGGGCCGGTTCGGTCTCGAAGCGGCGCCGGGCGTTGTTCACCAGTTTCACCAGCATGAAGACCACCAGGGCCAGCAGCAGGAAGTTGACGAAAATGGTCAGAAAATGGCCCCAGGCGAACACGACTGCGCCGGCCTTGCTCAGTTCGGCCATTGTCATGGCGCCGGCATAGCCTTCGGGCAGGCGCAACACCCAGAACAGATTGTCGAAATTGACGTCACCGCCAAGGACGAAATTGATCAGCGGCATGAACAGATCGGCGACGACCGAGTCGATGATCTTGCCAAAGGCGCCCCCGATAATGACCCCGATGGCCAGGTCCATCATGTTGCCTTTGATGGCGAATTCTCGGAATTCTTTGATGAAACCCCTGGTTGCGCTCATTTTGCTGTTCCTCCATCCATTTACCCTTCAGGGCGTAACGCTATAATACGCGGTTGAAGATCCTTGTGGGGCCGCGGGTGCGCAGTCCCGCGCACGGGCATCATGTACACAACGCTCCGCCCTCGGGCGGCAACCAGGGATAACAGAATGAGTCAGCATCCGACACAGTCCGACGAGCAGGGCGCAGTCGACCCGAACCTGCCCTCCGATCCTTCGCGCCGCTTCTGGGTCGCATCGGCCTGTACGCTGGGTGGGGCTGCGGGCGTGGCCACGGCCGTACCCTTTGTCGGTTCGTTCGCCCCCTCCGAAAAGGCCCGGGCGGCCGGCGCGCCGGTCGAGGCCGATATTTCCGGTCTGGCCGAAGGCCAGATGCTGACCGTCGAATGGCGCGGCAAACCGGTCTGGATCCTGCGCCGCACCCAGGCCGAAGTCGACGCCCTGTCCAAGCACGACGCCGAACTTGCCGACCCCAATTCCGACCGCCCCGGCTTCACGCCTGAATGGGCCAAAAACGTCTACCGCTCCCGCAAGCCCGAATATTTCGTCTGCATCGGCATCTGCACCCACCTGGGCTGCTCGCCGACCGCGTATTTCCAGCCTGGCGCCCAGCCCGGCTTGCCCAGCGACTGGCCCGGCGGGTGGTTCTGCCCCTGTCACGGCTCGACCTTCGACCTGGCCGGCCGGGTGTTCGCCAACAAGCCGGCCCCAGACAATCTCGAAATTCCGCCCTATGTCTTTTCCGCCGATGGCACTCGCATCACCATCGGCGTCGACGAAGACAACCAGGCCTGATGGACGCTTGCGCCCATCCTTTTGCGATATTGAATTAGGAGCCTTCCATGGCCGATAAAAACGTCGAGACGACCGGGTTGCTGGGCTGGGTGGACCACCGCTTCCCGCTGACCAAAATGTTCAAGGAGCACATGTCCGAATACTATGCTCCGAAGAACTTCAACTTCTGGTACTTCTTTGGTTCGCTGGCGCTGCTGGTGCTGGTGATCCAGATCGTCACCGGGATTTTCCTGGTGATGAACTACAAGCCCGACGCGCGGTTCGCCTTCGAGTCCGTCGAATACATCATGCGCGAGGTCCCGGGCGGCTGGTTCATCCGCTACATGCATTCCACCGGCGCCTCGATGTTCTTCGTCGTGGTCTATCTGCACATGCTGCGCGGCCTGTTCTATGGTTCCTACCGCAAGCCCCGCGAACTGGTCTGGGTCTTTGGCGTGGGCATCTTCCTGTGCCTGATGGGCGAGGCCTTCTTCGGCTACCTGCTGCCCTGGGGCCAGATGTCCTACTGGGGCGCCCAGGTGATTGTGAACCTGTTTTCGGCCATCCCCTTCATCGGTCCGGATCTGGCCCTGTTCATCCGCGGCGACTACGTCGTGTCCGATGCGACCCTGAACCGGTTCTTCGCCTTCCACGTGATTGCCATCCCGCTGGTGCTGATCGGCCTGGTCGTGGCGCATATCATTGCGCTGCACGAAGTGGGTTCGAACAACCCCGATGGCGTCGAGATCAAGCAAGGGCCCAAGGACAAGTACGGCCGCCCCGTGGACGGCATCCCGTTCCACCCCTACTACTCGGTGCATGATGTGGTCGGCGTGGCGGGTTTCCTGATCGTGTTCGCCGCGATCATCTTCTTCGGTCCCGAAATGGGCGGCTATTTCCTGGAATACAACAACTTCCTGCCGGCCGACCCCCTGAAGACGCCGCTGCACATCGCGCCGGTCTGGTATTTCACGCCGTTCTACACCATGCTGCGCGCCACGACCAGTGATTTCACCTGGGTGATGGCTGCCGGCGCTTTGCTGGCCGCCGTGGTGCTGTTCGCCAAGGGCCGGCTCTCGGGCGTCTGGCGCCTGGCCGTGCCCGGCATCCTGATCCTGGTCGCCGTCCTGATGAAGGTCCTGGACGCCAAGTTCTGGGGTGTGGTGTCCATGGGCGGCTCGGTCGTCATTCTGTTCTTCCTGCCGTGGTTGGACCAGTCCCCGGTCAAGTCGATCCGCTACCGTCCCGGTTGGCATAAAGTCCTGTACGCGATTTTCATCGTCGACTTCCTGATCCTGGGCTGGCTGGGCACGCAGCCGGTCTCGCCGGTCGCTACGGTCGTGGGGCAGATCGGTACGGTCATCTACCTGGCGTTCTTCCTGGCGATGCCCGTCTGGAGCCGCTTGGGCACCTTCAAGCAGGTTCCCGACCGCGTCACCTTCCGGGCCCACTGAAGGCCGAACCACTGACTGTCATGGAAAGATCATGCTGAAAAAACTGCTCGGTGTCCTGGCCCTGTCCTTGACCTGCACGCTGACGTTCGCCGCCGAAGGCGGCGTCCATCTGGACCGTGCCCCTGACCGCATCACTGACCTGGCGGCCTTGCAAAATGGCGCCAAACTGTTCGTCAACTACTGCCTGAACTGCCACAGTGCCAATTCCATGCGCTACAACAAGCTCATGGATCTGGGCCTGTCGGAAGACGACATCAAGAAAAACCTGCTCTTCACCAGCGAAAAGGTCGGTGATCTGATGACGATCTCCATGACTCCGGAAGACGCAAAGAAATGGTTTGGCGCCGCGCCGCCGGATCTGTCCGTGATTGCCCGCGCCAAGAACACGTCTTTCGGTCCGTCCGGCGTAGACTACATCTACACGTATCTGCGCACTTTCTACCGAGACACGACCAAGAAGACCGGCTGGAACAACGTCGTTTTCCCCAGCGTCGGCATGCCCAACGCGCTCTGGGAACTCGAAGGCCCGCGCAGCTTTACCGACATCGAGGTCCATCAGGTCACCGATGACCAGGGCAATGCGCATTGGGAACGCACCACCACAGTCTACGATGCGGCGGGTATTCCGACCGTCAAGACCGAGACCCTGCAGGACTATACGGGCGAGGCCACACGCGTCACGCGCTTCGAATCCGCCGACCCCAAGGCCTTCAGCAAATTCGAGAGCGACGTGGCCGACCTCAGCAATTTCCTGGGCTGGATGGCGGAACCCGGCCAACTGGTGCGCAAGCAGATCGGTGTCTGGGTGATGTTGTTCCTGTTCCTGTTCCTGTTTGTCGCCATCCGCATGAATGCGGCATACTGGAAGCACGTCCGTTAACGGTCGGCCACTCCCCACGGGGATCATGACTCTCCGGCCGCAGGGGCCGGGATGCCAGCCAGGCGTTGCGACGCCTGGCTTGCGCTTTCAGGCCCCTGCGTGTTCTTCGTCTTTTTTTGCATTGGAACCCACGACATGATGGTGCTCTATTCCGGGACGACCTGCCCCTTCTCGCAACGCTGCCGCTTCGTGCTGTTTGAAAAGGGCATGGATTTCGAAATTCGCGATATCGACTTGTACAACAAGCCCGAAGACATCGCGGTGATGAATCCCTACGGCCAGGTACCCATTCTGGTCGAGCGCGATCTGGTTCTGTACGAGTCGAATATCATCAATGAATACATCGACGAACGTTTCCCGCATCCGCAACTGATGCCGGCTGATCCGATCATGCGGGCCCGCACCCGACTGTTCCTGTACAACTTTGAAAAGGAACTGTTCGTGCATGTGTCCACGCTGGAAAACCGCAGCGTGACCGACGAAAAAACACGCGATGCGGCGCGCGCCAATATCCGTGATCGACTGGCCCAGCTGGCCCCCCTGCTGGTCAAGAACAAGTACATGCTGGGCGAAGAATTCTCCATGCTGGATGTCGCCGTCGCCCCGCTGTTGTGGCGCCTGGGCCATTACGGCATCGAACTGCCCAAGAGCGCCGCCCCGATCCAGAAGTACGCCGAGCGGCTGTTTTCGCGCCCGGCCTATATCGAGGCCCTCACCCCGTCTGAAAAGGTCATGCGTCGCTGAACATGCAGGAATCCTCGACCAAGCCGTATCTGATCCGTGCACTGCATGAATGGTGCACGGACAATGGCTATACTCCCTACCTGGTCGTCACCGTCGATGAAAACACCGTGGTGCCGCCCGCACATGTCCATGACGGCCAGATCACATTGAACATCAGCCATCTGGCCACCAATCGCCTGACGCTGGGCAATGAATACATCGAATTCGAGTCCCGTTTCAATGGTGTGGTGGAACACCTGTACATCCCTGTGGGGGCGGTCTCGGCGGTGTATGCCCGGGAAACCGGTGCCGGCATGGGATTCGAGGTCGTGGCCTCGCGCCCGTATCCCGGCGGCGACGATGACCCGAAGCCGCCGCACGCACCGGCGCCTGATGTGTCGGTTTCGCCAGATGGTGGCCCGGACACGCCCAGGCCATCTCATCTGAAGATCGTCAAATAAGGGCGCCTGAGTCCTGTAGAATGACGATCCTTGGCCGGCTTAGCTCAGTTGGTAGAGCAGCTCACTTGTAATGAGAAGGTCGGGGGTTCGACTCCTCTAGCCGGCACCATTTCGATATCTGCGCAAACGCCGCCCCTGGAAACAGGGGGCGGCGTTTTTCGCTGATGATTCCGACGAAGTGGATCAGTTTCAACCGATGCTGCCCTTTGTCTGCCGGACTGAATATTACAAATGTGGTATTCACTGCACTGGAAACAGGTTAACATGCGGAGCTACATTTGCGCTGGTGGTTATGGCGATGCCTACATAGCGATCCGGCGGGCGGCATCCGGATGGCATCCGGACAGCATGTGGACGATGAATCAACAGACTATTTCACTCGATTCGGCCTTTTCCCGGCCGATCGTTCAGGCGATGTGGGTCGCGCTTGCCGCGTTCCTGCTGGTGCTGGCCAGCCAGTTGGCCCTGCCGGCTTTTGCCCGCTCGCTGGTGTGGCCTGCGAATGCGGTGCTGGTGGGGCTGTTGCTGCGGCGCGGGGGGCCGCTTCGCATACTGTCGTGGGGGTTGCTGGGTGCCGGACTGTTCCTGGCACACCTGAGCCTGGGCGTGGCGCTTTCCTGGGCGGTGATCGACAGCCTGGCAGATCTGGCGGGGATCAGGCTTGCCTGGTGGATCCTGGCGCGGTTCTGGCCGTTGGATAATCTGCGCGCGCCCCGGGCTGTCGTCCGGATGCTGCTGGCCGGTCTGGCGGCATCTGCGGTCACCGTGGTGTTCGGCCGGTTCGCGCATGCCGAGGCGGATTTTGCTGCAGTGCCTCTGGAAACCATCATCAGCGGTGTACTGGGCCAGTGGCTGGGCTATGGCATCTTTCTGCTACCCGTCCTGTTGCTGCCGGGTGGGACGCTGCCTGGACTCGATCGCCGCCTGCGGGATCGCATTTCGCTGCGCCATCTGGGGGACTGGTCCGCGTGGATACCTGGGCTCCTGCTGGCGATCAGTCTGCTGTCGTGTTTTCTGCTGGGCGGGCCCGGCGCCCTGCTGCTGCCGTTTGCGGCCCTGTTGTACGGCGCGTATGCCTGTCAGCAACGGACGGCGGCCTGGCTGGGGCTGTTGTCGGCCCTGTGTATTCTGTTCGGGTTCGATGCCGGCTGGGCTCGGGTACCGGACAATCTGCTGCTCCTGTCCGCCTGGGGGCGGGTGTCACTGCAGATGGGGATCCTGCTGCTGGTGGCCGTGCCGTTGCTCGTGTCCAGCGCACTGGCCGCGCGCAGTGATCTGATCACATCCCTGAACCGCGCCCTGGATCACGACGATCTGACACAGGCCCTGTCCCGTCCGGCGTTCATGCGGGGCGCCCAGGAATATCTCCAGCGGATTCCGCCCGCCCCGTACGGCAATGGGCTGATGATGCTGGACATCGATCATTTCAAGCAGCTCAATGACCGCCATGGCCATGCGGCCGGGGACAATGTGCTGTGCGAGTTCACGCGCATCATTCGCGAGGCCATCCGTCCCGAGGATCTGTTCGGACGGCTGGGTGGCGAGGAGTTCGGTCTCGTGCTGCCCAACTGTTCACTGGTGGAAACGGCAGAGGTTGCGGAACGGCTCAGGGTCTGTGTGGGCCAGATCCAGCTTTACCACGACAGCGACGAACCCTTGCGGATCACGGTCAGCATCGGGGTGGTGCATCATCGGCAGGGCCAGTCGGCCGACCTGGACCAACTGTTGTTGCAGGCTGATCAGGCGCTTTACCGGGCCAAGCGCCAGGGCCGCAACCGTTATTGCGTCCACGGCGCCGAGGCCGCCAGCACTTCGGGTGATCCATCCCAGCTGCGACAGTCTGCCTGAACGCGGGGATCAGTTCTGCCATTCGTGCCGGCGAATGGGGCTGGTGCGTGCCGGGCCCGGCCGCTGGATTCAGCCCCGTGCGCGCAGGATCTGGGCTGCGGCGATCGCGAAATAGGTCAGGATGCCGTCGCCGCCAGCGCGTTTGAAGGCCAGCAGGGATTCCATCATGACTTTGTCGTGGTCCAGCCAGCCATGGGCAGCCGCCGCCTTGATCATGGCGTATTCGCCGCTGACCTGGTAGGCGTAGGTGGGCATGCCAAAGGCATCCTTGACCTCACGCAATACATCCAGATAGGGCAGGCCGGGCTTGACCATCACCATGTCGGCGCCCTCGCGGATGTCAGCCGCGACTTCGCGCAGGGCCTCCAGGCGATTGGCGGGGTCCATCTGGTAGGTGGCTTTGTTGGACGCCCCCAGGTTGGCGGCGGAGCCCACTGCGTCGCGGAAAGGGCCATAGAAGGCGCTGGCGTACTTGGCCGAATAGGCCATGATGCGGGTGTGGATGCGGTCCTGGGCGTCCAGCGCCTGGCGCACGGCGCCGATGCGTCCGTCCATCATGTCGCTGGGGGCGACGATATCGGCACCTGCCTGGGCATGGGTCAGGGCCTGGCGCACCAGCATGGCCACCGTGGGCTCGTTCAGCAACTGGCCGTCCGCGTCGATCAGGCCATCCTGGCCATGGCTGGTGTAGGGGTCCAGGGCCACGTCGGTCAGCACACCCAGTTCGGGGAAATTCGATTTCAGCAGGGCCACGGTGCGCGGGATCAGGCCGTCCGGGTTGGCGGCCTCCAGGCCGTCCGGTGTTTTCAGGGACGGATCGATGTGCGGAAACAGGGCCAGCACCGGAATGCCCAGTTCCAGGCATTGTTCGGCCGTGCGCAGCAAGGCGTCGGGGGATTGCCGCGCCACATCCGGCATCGAGGCAACCGGGTCGTGCACATCGCGGCCTTCGCAGACGAACACGGGGTAGATCAAATCATCGGTCGACAGTGTGGTTTCGCGTACCAGGCGGCGGGAAAAATCATCGCGCCGGTTGCGGCGCAGGCGCATGGTGGGGAAATCGGCGGGGGGCAGGAATGCGGTCATGCGGGACTCCGTGAAACACTGATCGGATGTGGAGACGAGAGGGAGTTGGATGGCAGGCGGGTGCGGGTTCAGGGCACGGCCTGGGGCGAGATCCAGTTTTCGATATGGGCGGTGGCCTCGTCCAGGCCGATGCGATGGGTGGCGGAAAAAGGCAGGGCGGTCAGCGTGCCGATGTCGGCCAGGTCCTTGCGTGCGCGGGCAGCGGCCTGGATGCGCTGGCCGTAGGGCAGTTTGTCGGCCTTGGTCAGCAGGGCCAGGGTCGGCAGGCCGCGCAGGGCGATCCAGCGGGCCAGACGACGGTCCAGGTCGGTGACGCCGCGGCGGATATCGATCAGCAGCACCACGCCGGCCAGGCTGGGGCGTTCGTGCAGGTATCCGCCCAGGACTTCGGCCCATTCGTCCCGGGCCGCACGGTCTACCGCAGCGTAGCCGTAGCCGGGCAGGTCCACCAGAAAGCCGAGCCAGGCGTCCGGCGTGAGCGGGTCGGGGATGCCGAACAGGTTGATCAAGCGAGTGCGGCCGGGTGTCTTGCTGGAAAAGGCGAGCCGCCGCTGATTGGCCAGGACATTGATGGCCGAGGACTTGCCGGAATTGGACCGGCCGACGAAACAGACCTCGGCCGTGGTCGGTGCAGGCAGCTGGTCCAGCCGGGCGGCGGACACCGTGAACCGGGCGCGATGGAGTAAAGACACGAGGATGCAGGCTCGACAAGGGGGCGATGTGAAGCCTATTGTATAATTTCGCGTTGAACGTTGCCGCGCATCGTGTGTCCCGGGCGGATAAGATGCCGGTCCTTTCAGGCGCCGGCCTCCGGCGTCGCGAACGAATCACCACCGAGGATCTCATGAAGCGTGCGCTTTCCAGTGTGTTCATGGCCGGCAGCCTGATTCTCGCCGGCGCCTTGCCCGGCCTCGCTCATGCCGCAGATGCGGCTCAGCCCGACGCCAAGGCGGGCGAGCAGTTGTTCGTCAATGGCGATCTTTCGCGTGGCGTGCTGGCCTGTATCACCTGTCATGGTGAAGGCGGCAACAGCACCATCCCCATGAATCCCAATCTGGCTGCGATGCCGCATGAATACATCGCCAAGCAGCTGCGCGACCTCACGCCCCAGGGTGGCAAGCCTGCCGTGCGCACCGGCGCCGACGGCGCGCCGTCCGTCATGTCGGCCATTGCCCCTACCCTGACGCCCCAGGACATCCAGAACGTGGCGCTGTACCTGTCGCAACAGAAAATGGACTGGGACAAGGCCGGCACGGCCACGAACGAATCCTCGATGGACCGTGGCCAGACCATCTGGCGCGCCGGCATCGCCAGTCGCCAGGTTCCGGCCTGTGCGGCCTGCCATTCGGCCAATGGCGCTGGCCTGCCGGCAGAATATCCGCGCTTGGCCGGCCAGCATCCCGGATACCTGCTGGACCAGCTCAAGCTCTTCCGTTCGGGCGATCGGGCCAACGACGTCATGCATGACATCGCCGATCGCATGAACGACGCGGATCTGGCGGCCGTTGCCGATTACGCGGCCGGTCTGCGCTAGGAAAAAACGCCCGGATCGGTCGAACGCGGCAAGCGAGGGCCGATTCGGATGTTTTCGGCGATTTCCCGGTCGCGTTCAGGGTCTTGGAGGGGTTCCGGCGCGTGCGGGTGTATTGTTAAAACTTAAAAGATTTGGATCGAGGGGGCACGCGCGAGCGCACCCCCTGTTTTTTTACCTCTGGGTCGCCGTGGTGTCTTCTTCCCGTTCTCGTGCCTTGGGCGCTGATCTCATCGAACTCCTGGGTTCGATGCGCTTTGCCATCAGCCTGCTGGTGTTCATCTGCGTGGCCAGCCTGATTGGCACCGTACTGCCCCAGAACCAGGGGGCCAACAGCTATATCGACCAGTTCGGTCCGTTCTGGTTCGCGGTCTTCGACCGTTTTGCCATCTGGCACGTCTACAACAGCGTGTGGTTCCTGCTCATCATGGCCTTCCTGGTGGTGTCGACGACCTTGTGCGTGTTGCGCAACGCGCCCAAGATGCTGCGCGACATGCGGTCGTTCCGGGAATACGTGCGCGGCTCCAGCCTCAAGGCCTTTCACCATCGCGTCGAACTCGGCAGCGCCTGGACGCCTGACCAGGCCTGTGTCGAAGTGGGCGCGCTGCTGCAGTCCCAGGGCTTCCGTTATCGGGTGCGAGAGGATGGCGACAGCCGCATGGTGGCCGCCAAAAAAGGCGCAGCCAACCGCCTGGGCTATCTTTTCGCGCATGTGGCCATTGTCGTGATCTGCCTGGGTGGGTTGCTGGACAGCGAACTGCCGGTGCGGTTGCAGACCTGGTTGCTCGACAAGCAGCCGGTGACGGGCAATATGCTGATTTCCGAAGTGCCCGAGTCCGGGCGGCTGTCGGCGCGCAATCCCAGCTTCCGGGCCAATATGCTGGTGCCCGATGGCAAGCAGAGCAGCGTGGGCATCGTGACGGTGGGCCAGGGGGTTTTGCTGCAACCCCTGCCTTTCACGTTGAAGCTCAATAAATTCCACATCGATTACTACGAAACGGGCATGCCCAGCGATTTTCGCAGCGATGTGACGGTGACCGATCTGGTGACCGGTGCAACTTTCGATCGCACGATTCAGGTGAACGAGCCGCTGCGCTATCGGGGCGTCACGGTCTACCAGTCCAGTTTCGATGACGGGGGCAGCAGCCTGCGGCTGAAGGCCTGGCCGCTGCGCGGCCCGAGCGCGCTGCCGGTGGAAATTTCCGGGATGGTCGGGCGCGAATCCAGACTGCCGGCCAGCCTGGGCGGCCTGATAGTGGATTACACTGGTCTGCGCGTGATCAACGTCGAGAACATGGGCGATGGCCAGGATCCGCAGCCGGCCGATGTGATCGAGCACGTGGCGGCCGTGACCGGCAGCGCGGCGCGGCCGCGCAACGATGGCCTGCGCAATGTCGGCCCCAGCGTGCAGTACCGGCTGATTGGCGCCGATGGCCAGGCGCACGAATTCAATCAGTACCTGCTGCCGGTGCAGATCGATGATGCGCCGGTGTTCCTGCTGGGCGTGCGCGACAACGAATCGCAGCCGTATCGCTATTTGCGCGTCCCGGTCGATGGGCAGGGGACCATGGATGAATTCATGCAGTTGCGCGCTGCGCTCGATGATGCCGGGTTGCGCGACCAGGCTGCGCGGCGGTTCGCGGATCGCAATGCACCCGAGGGCGAACAGCGCGAACTGATGTTCCAGGCCGCGCGCGGGGCTTTGCGCACGTTCGCGCGCGACGGATTCAATGGCATCGTCGATGCCGCGCCGGTCGATCAACGTGAAAAGATCCTGAATTTTGCCGTGCCCATGATTCAGCTCAGCCTGACCGAACTGCGCGACCTGGCGCGTGCCCGCAATGGCCTGCCGGCGTTCGATCGCCAGGGGCCGGATGTGGAACGCGAACTTCAGTGGATGCGCCTGGCCGTGCTGGCGCTGGCGACACTGCCGGATTATCCTGCCCCTGTGGCTTTGCAGCTGACCGGCTTCGATCAGGTCCAGGCCAGTGTCTTCCAGGTTGCGCGCAGCCCCGGCAAGACCATCGTCTACATTGGCTGCCTGTTGCTGGTGCTTGGCGTGTTCTCGATGTTCTACATCCGCGAACGCCGCGTCTGGGTGTGGATCCGGCCGCAGGACGGGGGCAGCGCCTGGCTGGCGGCCATGACGACCCAGCGGCGGACCCTGGATTTCAACCACGAATTCGAACGGCTGCGGGATGCCCTGCGCCGCCTGTCCGGAGGACATGATCATGACGTCTGATTCCATCGCCGCGCGGACTGCGGCTGCCTGGCCCCAGGCCATGAATGCCAGCGGCGACCGCCGGGGTCGCCGGGGGCGGCCCGACTGGACCGATTTCGCGTTTTTCCTGCTGCTTGCGGCGGGCGCTGGCCATGTGCTGACGGAATACAGCGCGTTCATGGATGACTACGAAAAACTGATCCTGATCGGTTCGGTTGGGCTGTTCAGCTGGATGGGCTGGCTGTGGCGCCCGCTGCGCACCCTGATGGTGGCCACCGGCCTGACGGCGCTGCTGGCGATCTGGCTCTACAGCCCCACTGGCGTGCTGCTGCAAGGCGATCTGTCGCGGGCCGAGAGCGTATTCCTGCTGAAATACCTGATTTCATCTCAGTCGGCCATTCTGTGGATGTGCGCCCTGTTTGCCTTGGCGACGGTCTGTTACTGGATTGGTTTCGCCAGCCGCACGGCCGCCTGGCTGGGCACGGTGCTGACCTGGGCGGCGGTCTACGCCGGGGTGACCGGGCTGCTGGTGCGCTGGCGCGAAGGCCATCTGCTGGGCCCGGATATCGGCCACATTCCCGTCAGTAATCTGTACGAGGTCTTCGTCCTGCTGTGCCTGATCACGGCGCTGTTCTACCTGTATTACGAACGCCGCTATGCCACGCGCGCCCTGGGGGGGTTCGTGCTGCTGGTCATCAGTTCGCTGGTGGTGTTCCTGCTGTGGTATTCCTTTACCCGGGACGCCTACCAGATCCAGCCGCTGGTCCCCGCCCTGAAGAGCTGGTGGATGAAACTGCACGTGCCGGCGAACTTCATCGGCTACGGCACCTTCAGCCTGGCGGCCATGGTGGGCTTTGCCTATCTGGTCAAGTCCCACGGCGAGACCCGTACCTGGAAGCCGCTGCTGCCGGTGTTTTTCCTGGGGGCGGTCCTGTGCGCCGAACCGCTGATTTTCGGTTCGCGCGAACTGTCGGCGACCTGGATGCTGTATTTCGGCATCGGTGCACTGATCGTGGGCACGATCCTGGCCTTCCGCTCGCCGATCGCCCGCCGGCTGCCTTCGCTGGAAATCCTGGACGACATCATGTATCGGGCCATTGCGGTGGGCTTTGCCTTTTTCACCGTGGCCACGATCCTGGGAGCGTTGTGGGCGGCCGATGCCTGGGGCACCTACTGGCAATGGGACCCTAAGGAAACCTGGGCGTTGATCGTCTGGCTGAACTATGCCGCCTGGCTGCACATGCGCCTGATCAAGGGCCTGCGCGGCGCCATGTCGGCCTACTGGGCGCTGGCGGGCCTGCTGGTGACCAGCTTTGCCTTCCTGGGCGTCAACATGTTCCTGTCGGGCCTGCACTCGTACGGCGAACTCTGAGCCCGCGCGCTATGTCAGGCGCCGCCCGCTGATTTCCTCGATGTAGGCGCGGGCGGCGGGGTCTGCGACCAGTGGCAGGATGTTGTCGCAGGCCAGGATTTCCAGCGGTGGGCGCGATCCCGAAATAATGTAGCCCTGGACGTAATCCACGCCCATGTCGGTCAGCGCACGCAGGGTGGCGACGTCCTCGACCCATTCGGCGATGCACTCCATGCCCAGGTTGTGGGCCAGATCCACGATGCTGTTGACGATGGCGATGTTGGTCTCGCTGGCCAGCATGTCGCGGATCAGGGAACCGTCGATCTTGATCATGTCGGCCGGCAGTTCCTTGAGATAGGAAAACGAGGTGTAGCCTGCGCCGAAGTCATCCAGCGCCACGCGGGCGCCCATGCGCTGCAGCCGCCGCATGAACTGGCGGGTGCGTTCCAGATCCTGCAGGGCGACGCCTTCGGTGATTTCCACGCACAGGCGCCGGGTGAACTGCGGCTGCTGGTTCAGGATGCCGAACAGGATGTCGATGAAGCGGTCGTCGTTCAGCGAGACCCCGCTGAGATTCACATTGACCTGGCGTGTCTGGCCGAGTTTCAGGTGATGCCTGGACATCCAGTCGAGCAGTGTCGTGAACACCCAGCGGTCGATGGTGGCCACCATGCCGCTGTCTTCTGCGGCCTGGATGAGTTTGCCGGTCTGGAGTGGGCGCGAACCGGTGCTGCGCACCCGCAGCAACGCCTCGAAGTTGAGGGTGCGCAAGGGATGGCGCAGCGACATGATGGGCTGCATCTCCAGGAAAACGTCCTCGGATGTGCCGGTGCTTTCCAGTTGTTCGAACAGATGCAGTTCGTCGATGTGGTCGAACAGTTCGTGGGCGTTTTCCTCGTACAGCACGACGTCCTGGTGCTGCTTGCGGGCGTCCCGGCAGGCGCGGCTGGCGGCGGCGATGGCGTCCTTCGGGGTCATGCTGCGGTCGATGTCGATCAACCCCAGGGCGCTCTTGAGCTGGAAGGCCCGTTCGCCGATGTACAGGGCCGAGCCGTTCAGGCTTTCGATCATGTCCTGGGCCGTGCGACGGGCCTCGCTGGCCCGCATCCCCGGAAACAGGATGATGAATTCGTCATTGCCGATGCGTCCCAGGGACTGGTTGTCGGACAGCGAGTATTTCAGACGTTCGCAGACCATCTGCAGCAGCGTATCGCCGGTCGAATGGCCAAACAGGTCGTTGACGCGCTTGAGATGATCCAGATCCAGGAAGGCCAGGGCGCAGGGGGTGTCGGATTGCTGCAGGGTTTCGATGGCCTGCTGCATCGCTTTTTCGATGCCGCGGCGGTTGAGCGTGTCGGTCAGGGGATCGTTGTCGGCCATCAGGCGCAGCTTGCGGATGGTTTCGGCCCGGGCGCTGATGTCCTGCAGGGAACCCTCGATACGGCTGCCCACCAGGGTGGCGCGCAGCAGGAAATTGCGGGCCGGCGCATTGGGCGCCGCCTGGATGCGCTGGATTTCGGTGTCACGACCCTGTTCCGTGGCCACGGCAACCTCCAACCAGTCGACTTGGGGGAAAAAGTCGCTCCAGGCGAGCGCATGCAGGTCCAGGTCGTGGGGGATATCGAGGATGTCGCGCGCGTTCGGGTTGAGGTGCTCGAAATGCCGGGTCGCGCCAAGTGTGAACAGGCCCAGCGGGGTGAGCGTGTCGCGGGCGATCAGATCGTTGCGCTGACGCAGCCGGGTCTGGCGGTCTTCGCGGATCTTGTCGGCGGTTGCCAGGGCGATCAGCAGGTTGCTGAGCAGCAGCGCTGCCGCGCCCGGAAACGGGGCGATCAGGTCGGCGCGTCCCAGTCCGATCAGGATCAGGCCTGCCAGCAGGACCGTCAGGGCCAGGCCGACGCCGGCCGTATGCCAGAACTGCTTGCGGGTATTGAAGCGGAACAGGCCATGAACCAGCGTGACCGTGACCAGTGCTGTCGCCAGCCAGGTGGCGAGAAAGGCCGTGAGCCGGAGCCAATCGTAGGACAGCACCAGCAGCGCCAGCAACAGGCAGATGGCGCTCCATCGGCTGACCAGGCGCAGGCGGCGCGTCACGGCGGCATCCAGGCTGGGCTGGAACAGATTGGTGAACAGCTGGACCGTCAGGATGTAGTAGACCAGGACGGTCAGCTTGCGGACCCAGGCCAGCACATCGGGCGGGATGAGCATACCCAGGAACTGGTGATCCCAGCCCAGGACCCAGGCACCCAGGCGCAGGTTGCAGAGTATCCAGCAGGCCATCACCGTGTAGGGCCGTTCGCCCATGGTCAGGGCAATGATGAGCAGGAAGGCGGCCAGTGTCAGCAGGCCGCCTTCCAGCAGGCCGATGGCCTGGGCGGTGTGCGTGGTCGTGGCGGACAGTTCGTGGCGCTGCCAGCGCTCGATGGCAAGCCGGGCGGGCAAGGGCAGTTCCAGCCGGCACAGGGCCTGGTTCGCCGTCGAAGCGTTCGGCAAGCGCATCTGCTGGCCGAGCAGGCCGCTGTGGATCGTGAGCGCCTCCAGGCGCGCAGCGGACTCGTCGCCGGGCTGGACCAGCCAGCACTCGGGGGGGACTGCCGGATGAACGGGCAGCAGCAGGGCCCAGCGGTCGGCCGGGGGATGATTCGAGCGGTCGGGCAGGTCGGCCAGCAGCCAGGCCGGGCCAGCGGGGGCGGCCTCGGTCAGCCGGGTGGGGCGTTGTTGGAGTTGTTCCAGCGCCCGGACCGGATCGAGTCCGGCATCAGGGTGCAGAAAGCGGGCCGTCAACGGCTGGCCGGAGGCTGGGGTGTAATGGGGTTCCAGCAGCAGTGATGCGGCCAGCCCCAGGCCGATCAGGATCGGGATGCCGACATACAGAATGAATGACCAGATGCGTCCAGCGGTGGAGCGGGGGGACTGGCTGGTCGAACGAGAGAGAAGCGTCTTGATTGCCATGAAACGAGGGAAAGAGACAACAGGCCGGTTTCGCGACGCACAAGCCGGGGCTATGGGGCATTGACGTCTGGCAGGGTAAGAAGTTTAGGGGCGGTGGGGGATGCGCTCCTGGGCGTAGAGTTCCTGGATCGTTTCGCGGGGGCGGACCAGCCAGGAATCCTGTCCGTCGACCAGGACCTCGGCGGCGCGGGGGCGTGTATTGTATTGGCTGGACATGGAGAAGGCATAGGCGCCTGCGGACAGGATGGCCAGCAGGTCGCCTTGTTCCAGGGGCAGTGCGCGGCCACGT
>NZ_JAVERO010000181.1:0-3389 GCF_034007085.1 Castellaniella sp.
CAGGACATTCCAGATGACCACGGGTGGGCGTGTCGAGCCGGGTGGCGCGCTGCGTGGGGCAGGGGCCTGTCCGGCCAGGGCGCGCAGGTACTGGCTGATTCTCAGCATTGCGGTTCTCCTGATTGAGGCAGCCGCAGCCCGGTTTTTTTCAGGATGCGGCTGCTGACCAGCATGTCTTCGGTGCGCAGCGCGGGGCCCAGCAGGGCGCGGATCTGGTCGCGCTGGGGGGCCAGTTCGTGCGCACTGCGGGCATGGATCATGGCAAAAAGGTTGTAGGGCCACTCCGCGCGCCGGGGACGCCGATAGCAGTGACTGACGAAGGGCAGGCGTCCGACGGCCGGGCCCAGGCGTTCCAGTGCCTGGTCTTCTACATCCCAGACGGTCATGCCGTTGTGCCGGTAGCCCAGGCGGTAGTGGTTGGGGACGGCGGCAATCCGCCGGATGACGCCGGCGTCCTGAAGCTGGGCGAGCAGTTCCAGTGCTTCTGCCGCGCTGCACCCCAGGGATGTGCCGATCCAGGCCCAGGGGTCATCGACCAGGGGCAGGCCTGCCTGGCAGAGTTCGACCAGACGGCGGGCACGCTGGGCATCAAAGCGGGAGGAACAGGCCGACATGATAGGTTTCCTCTTTGGGTAGATTCAGGACCGGCAGTTGGGTCGCGGTCTCGATGGCTGCCAGCGTGCGTTCCAGGTGTGCCTGGCTTTCGCAGGCCAGGACGAACCACATGTTCCAGTGGTGTTCCCGGCGGTAGTTGTGGGCGACTTCGGGCAGGCGCGCCAGGTGATCGGCAATGACGTCGAAGCGGTCTTCGGGGACGGACAGCGCCGCCAGGGTGAAGGCCCCGCCCAGCGGTTCGATGTCGAACATCGGCCCAAAGCGCGTCAGCGTGCCATCGTCCAGCCAGTGCGCCAGGCGCTTGCGGATGTGTTCCGGGTCCAGGCCCAGTTCCTGGCCCAGCGCACCCCAGGGGTCGGGCACCAGGGGCAGGCCGCGTTGCAGCCGGTTCAGGATCCGGCGGTCGGTGGCATCCAGGCCGGGCGTTGGGATTCCTGTGTCGAGATCAGGTAGGGCGTCAGGACTCGACATGCGGGTCTCCGGGTTGGGCAGGGGCTGCGGCATAGCGTCCGCCGCGTTGCTTGAATGCGCGCAGGCTGAACAGGTGGGCATGTGGAAGGCCCTGCAGGCCATGGCGTTGCAGGATGGCGTCGGCCTGGGCGTGCACGGCGTCCCTGGATGTGCCATGGATCATGCAGAACAGGTTGTAGGGCCAGTGTGGCGGGCTGCGCCGGCGCTGGTAGCACAGGGTGATGGCGGGTTCCCGGGCCAGTGCGATTCCGGTTGCTTCGACCTGTTCATCGGGCACGTCGAGCACCAGCATCAGATTGGCGTGGATGCCCAGGGCGCGGTGATGGATGACCAGGCCGAAGCGTCGGAACAGCCCTTCGGCCTGCCAGGCGCGGACCTGATCGAGGACCCGCGATTCCTGAGTGCCCAGGCGGTCTGCCAGGGCCGCATAGGGCCGTGGACAGTGCGGCAGGCCGCGTTCCAGCAGTTGGGCCAGTCGGCTGGCCAGTTTGGCGGGCAGCGGGGGATTCATGCGGGCTCCGGCAGGAAGGGCCGCAGGCTGAAGCCCAGATCGATGTGGAAGCCGCGTTGCATCGGCAGGGAAATCGGTTCCAGGCCGGTAGCGGCGGCGATGTCCGAGAGGGCGGTCGCCAGGGCTTCGGGGTCGGCCGCCGTCAGCACGAACCACAGGTTCCAGGCATGGTCGCGCTGGTAGTTGTGGTTTACGGCCGGGTGGGCACTGACGCGTGCGGCAACGGCGTCCAGTTGCGTGGGCGGCACGGACAGGGCGGCCAGGGTGCTGGCTCCGGCGCGGCGATGCTCGAAAACCGGGCCCACCCGGGACAGGACGCCGCGTTGGGTCAGGGCGGCAATCCGGTCCAGCACATCCTGTTCGGTGCAGCCCAGTGTCTGGGCGATGGCGGCATAGGGCCGGGCGCAAATGGGCATGCCGTGCTGGAAGTTCTCGATCAGCGCCAGGTCGAGTGGTTCCAGTTCGGTCATAGGCCCATCCGGGCAGCACGGCTGCTCATGAAGATGCCGCTCGGCGCCTGCGAGGGCAGCGTGGCGATCGGTGTGAGGGCATAGGGGTCCCAGACCTGCACCTGATCGCGATCCCGCACGGAAATCCAGATTTGTTCTCCGCGCGGCGTGAATTCCATGTGCAGCACGCCCGGCCCCACGTCCAGGGTACGGATGACCTGCATGGATTCGATATCGATGACCTGGACCTTGCCGTTGTCGGGGAAAGCGAAATTGACCCAGGCCTGGCGGTTGTCCGGGCGCATCACGATGAAGACCGGCTGGCCCAGTACCTGGATGCGCTGCATCATCTGCCAGCGGGCATTGTCCAGGACATGCACGACGTGTTCGCCTACGCCGGGGATGAGCGTCAGTCCGCCGGTAGCGCTCCAGCCTTCGAGGTGCGGCATTTTGTAGACCGGCAGCGGCTTGCCGTGGCGTCCGTAGTCGGGCAGGATGCGTTGCACGCCGCGTTCCGGGTGCCAGAGGTCGAGCAAGGCCAGGCCGTCTTCCCCGAACAGGCCGGCGATGTAATGGCGGCCGTCCCCGGTGATCATGCCATCGTAGGGCTCCCGACCGATGTCCCGATGCTTGCTCAGGGCGGGATGGCGCGGGTCGCGGGCATCGACCTGCCAGATTTCCCCGGTATCGAAGAGACTGAACACGAATTGCCGGCCGGGTGCGTCCACCACGCCGACCACGCGGGCATTGCGGCTGGGATCGGCCGTGGGCGAGGCGGGAATGTCGGCCAGAGGGGCGAGCGTATCGGCATCGAACAGGCGGATGCCGCCGGGTTCGTAGTTGCCCACGGCAATGACCTGGCCGTCCTGGCTGATGGCGCCGCCGATGCTGTTGCCGCCCTGGATCACCCGGGCCGAGATCCGGTGCGTGAGTATGTCCACCTTGGTCAGCCCGCCATCGCGGCCGAACACGTAGGCGTAGCGCTGGTCGCGTGAAAAGACGGCAGCCGCATGGGACAGGTCGCCCAGGCCCTGGACCCGGGCCACGATGGTGGGTTGCGGGCCGCTGCGGATGATCTGGACGCTGCCGGTCGCGCGCTCGATGACCAGACCCAGGTCGCCGCTGCCCTGGGGCGCATGGGCGCAGGCCCCGAGCACGAGACAGAACAGGGCTGCGCACAGGCGGTGCATCATGGCAGGCTTCCTTCGGTGAGATGGTCGATGATCCAGCCCGCTTCGGCTGGGCTGAGGAAAGGATTCCAGGGCGGCATCGGGGTTCCCGGACGGCCCTGGAGAATGGTCGTGATGAGGGTGTCGCGGGGCTTGTCCCGCAGGGTTTCGGGT
>NZ_JAVERO010000182.1:0-3381 GCF_034007085.1 Castellaniella sp.
TGGCAGAGGATCCAGAAACTATCCCTGTGGGGTGAGCTACCCCGCCAGAATTCATGGCTTCTGATCGCCGGAAATCCGTTGTGATGGGTGAGAACTGAATTCTTCAGGGCCGACAAATTAGAATAAACTAAATTTTATGGGGATGAAAGAGCCCTGCCGGTCACCGGTAGTTGTTTCGGCCCATGCCATCCATTCCACCCTTCCTCCTGAACCAGGATTTCTTCATGACGACGCAGTACAAGGAACTTACACAGAATCTTTCCGGCAATCTGGCCCAGCTGCACAAGACCCAGCCAGACGTAATGAAAGGCTTTGGCGATATGGTCAAGGCCGCCATGGCCCCCGGCGCACTCGACACCAAGACCAAGGAACTGATCGCGCTGGCCGTTGGCGTGGCATCGCGCTGCGACGGCTGCATCGGTTTTCATTCCAGGGCCCTGGCCCGCCTGGGCGCGACCACCGAAGAAGTCCACGAAGCGCTGGCCGTGGCCATGTTCATGGGCGGTGGCCCAGCGACCATGTATGCTGCCAATGCCGTGGCTGCGTTCAATGAATTCAGCGCAGCCACTGCCACCGCTGCCGCCTGATCGGGGGCGCGGATCTTATTATCACGCAGAAAGGAGTGTCATCATGTCAAAACGCTTTGAGGGTAAAACAGCATTGCTCACGGGCGCGGCTTCCGGCATCGGCAAGGCAACCGCCGTCAAGCTGGCCGCCGAAGGCGCGGCAGTGGTCGTGGCGGACTTGCACGAACAGGCTGCCCAGGCCGTAGTGGCCGATATCACCGGCGCGGGCGGCAAGGCCGTGGCGTTTGGCGGCGATTTCACGTCCCCTGCAGTGAACGAGGCGGCGGTGGCGTTCGCGGTCGAAAAATTCGGCGCCCTGCATCTGGCGTTCAACAACGCCGGCATCATCGGGCCGCAGGGGCCGGTGCATCAGGTCGATCTCGACGGCTACAAAAAACTGATGGGCATCAACCTGGACGCCGTGTTCTACGGCCTGAAATACCAGATCCCCGCCATGCTGGCGGCGGGTGGCGGGTCCATCGTGAATACCGCATCCATCCTGGGGCTGGTGGGTACCGCCGGCTATGCGCCTTACGTGACGGCAAAACATGCGGTCGCGGGCCTGACCAAAAGCGCGGCGCTGCAGTACTCGTCGAAGGGCATCCGCATCAATTCCGTGCATCCCGGCTATATTGATACGCCGCTGCTCAACGAACTCAGCCGCGAGGAATACAACGCGCTGGTTGCGCTGCACCCGATCGGGCGGCTAGGCACATCGGAAGACGTCGCCAATGTGGTGGCCTTCCTGCTGTCCGACGAGGCCGCTTTCGTCAGCGGTTCGCAATACACCGTCGATGGCGGCTATACGGCGCAGTAGGCTGGCGTCGTTGCATGCGGGCTGGGGTCACGGCGGTTTTTCATCGTGAAACCGGGTAGACTCTAGCCCCATGTACGAATCCCGTAACGAACCCTTGCTCCATCCCGCGCAGTTCCGCCGCCGCATGCTGCGGCATGTGGGCTACGCTCTGTTGCTGGTGGCGGTGACGCTGCTGGTGGGGGCGCTGGGGGGGCATTATCTGGGCGGGCATACGTGGCATGATGCCTGGATGAGTGCCGCGTTCGTCATTGGCGGCATCGGCACGTATGTGCTGCCGGATTCTTCCATCGGCAAGGCGTTTTCCGCCGTCTATGGTTTTTTTGTCGGCCTGGTGGTGATGGCGACCCTGGGTGTCGTGCTGGCGCCGATTGCCCATCGCATCATGCACAAATTCCATTTGGACGAGACCGACGACTGATGGCGCGGAGCCGGCCTGGGCTGATTTGATACCGGTCAAGGTTGTGTTCCTTTCTCCATGCGAACCGCTTGAATTCCAGTCAGGGTAAACCCATATTGAAACTATGGGCTGGAGGCGCAGTCCATGTGCGCCGTCCGACCCGTTTTCTATGGTTGACCGTACTGGGAGGTTCGACATGGCAAATCATCTGACGCGTTTCAATCCGTTCGGGGATCTGGCAGGTTTCGAAAGCCTGCGAGGCGTCGACGACTTCTTCAACCGTTTTCCGCTGGCTGCGGCCCTGTCGGGTCGTGCCGACGAGCCGCGCCTGAACATCGACGTGACCGAAACGGAACAGGCCTATGCCGTCAAGGCCGAAGTCCCCGGCGCCCGCAAGGAAGACATCAAGGTCTCGATCGAGGGCAATGTGGTGTCCATCCGGGTGGAAAAGACCCGGGAAGAAGAACAAAAGGACGGCGAAACCGTGCTGCGCCGCGAACGCTATCACGGCGTGCAGATGCGCCGTTTCAGCCTGGGCCACGATATTGATGTGGCCACGGCGTCCGCCCGTTGTGCGGATGGCGTGCTGGAACTGACGCTGCCCAAGAAGGTCGGCGATCAGGGCGCACGGCAACTGGATATCCAGTAGACAGGCATGCTGATCCTGTGACTCGGGGCGGGGCTGCCAACAGGCGGTCCCGCCCTGTTTTCATGGGGGATCACCTGTCTGTCGCATCTCTCGGTAAAATGCCGGTTTCTTTTTCCCACACGACTGGAACGAGACATGCGACTGCTCATTGCCCTGCTGCTGCCCTGGCTGGCTTTTTTTACCATTGGCCGCCCCATTTCGGGGATCATTTGTCTGCTGCTGCAGATCACGTTGATCGGCTGGATTCCGGCGGCGATCTGGGCGGTCTACGCGCTCAGCCAGTACAACACTGACAAGAAAATCGAAAAGGCGCTGGGCGGCCGCGCTTGATGGCCGGGCGGGTGGGGCCGTTGCTGCGCCATCCGCCTGAAAAGTCAAAATTCGATAATTTGCTGATCAGAGGTGGGTGATCGGCCTGGCTTGCGATATAGTTTTTCAGGCAAGGACGGGCGCAGGTTGCGTTCGCCCGGAAACCAGAAATCCAGGAATCGGAGACGAACCCATGAGCGGCGATTACATCCTCAAGCGCAGCGGCGAACAGTTCATGTTCAATCTCAGGGCGGGCAATCACCAGGTGATCCTGAGCAGCCAGCGGTATGCATCCAAGGCATCCGCCCAACAGGGCATCGAATCGGTGCGCAAGAGCGCCGCCGATGATGCGCGCTATCGCCGCCTGACGGCCAAGAACGGTTCGTTCTATTTCAATCTGGTCGCCGCCAATGGCGAAATCATCGGCAGCAGCGAGATGTACACGACCGAGGCCGCCCGCGACAAGGGCGTCGAATCGGTCAAGACCAATGGCCCGACTGCCGTGGTCAAGGACGAGACTTAAACCAGCACCACCGCGTTCCGGTACCCCGCGCACAGCGCCTGCACCTGGGTATCCAGGAACGGGCCGTCCAGGTGCGTGAGGCGGCCTGCGGCGGCCCAGGCCTGTAGTGTGTGGTTCAGG
>NZ_JAVERO010000183.1:0-3372 GCF_034007085.1 Castellaniella sp.
TGGGTCGGATGGTCGATCAGGTAGCGGGCGCCCACCTGGAACTGGGGGCTGAGGTCCGGATACCGGGCTTGGATGTGGCGGGTGAGTTCATCCAGGGAGCAAGGGGCCGACATGAGGGATGGGCAAAAAGAAGTCGCTGAGGGGTTGAATTATTTGTTTCATGATCTATGATACACGAAACACTTGTTGAGCCATGCCATGACCCATGTATTCCATCGCAATCCCCAGCATACGCTCAAGCGCGCCGTGCGCGGCCAGGGGATTTCCCTGTTTGATCAGGACGGCCGCCAGTACCTGGACGCCTCGGGCGGGGCGGCCGTGTCCTGCCTGGGACACGGGCATCCTGATGTGATTGCCGCCATCAAGGCGCAACTCGACCAGGTGGCCTATGCCCATACGTCGTTTTTCACGACCCAGGTCAGCGAGGACCTGGCCGACTTTCTGGCGGCAGCGGCCCCGGGCGATCTGGACCACGTCTATTTCGTGTCTGGCGGGTCCGAGGCGATCGAGGCCGCGCTGAAACTGGCCCGCCAGTATTTCGTCGAGCGCGGGGAAATGACCCGCAGCCAGTTCATCGCCCGTCGCCAGAGCTATCATGGCAACACGCTGGGCGCGCTGGCCATTGGCGGCAATGCCTGGCGGCGTGCGCCTTTTCTGCCGCTGCTGGCGCCGGCGCATCATGTCTCGCCCTGTTACGCCTACCGAGATCAGCGCGCCGACGAGACCGAAGAGCAGTACGCTGCGCGGCTGGCGCAAGAGCTCGAGCAGAAAATCCTGGAAATCGGCGCGGACAAGGTTGCGGCTTTTGTGGCGGAAACCGTGGTCGGCGCCACGGCTGGCGCGCTGCCGCCGGTGCGCAGCTATCTGCGCCGCATCCGCGAAGTCTGCGATCGGTACGGCGTGCTGCTGATTCTGGACGAGGTCATGTCCGGCATGGGGCGGACCGGCCATCTGTATGCCTGCGCCGAAGACGGGGTGGCGCCGGATATCCTGACCATTGCCAAGGGCCTGGGGGCTGGCTATCAGCCCATTGGCGCCATGCTGGCCAGCCGCCGCATCTATGACGCCATCGTGGGCGGCAGCGGTTTTTTTCAACATGGCCATACGTACATGGGGCACGCCACGGCCTGCGCGGCTGCCCTGGCGGTGCAGCGGGTGATCGAGCGCGATGGCCTGCTGGCCAACGTCCTGGCACGCGGTGAGCAGTTGCGCGCACGCCTGCGCGAAGTGTTTGCCGATCACCCCAATGTGGGCGATGTGCGCGGGCGAGGGCTGTTCGTGGGCGTCGAGTTCGTGCGTGACCGGGCTGACAAGTCCGTGCTGGATCCGGCCCTGAAGACGCATGCGCGCCTGAAGCGCCAGGGCATGGAGAACGGCCTGATGATGTACCCCATGGGCGGCACGATCGATGGGGTGCATGGGGACCATGTGCTGCTGGCGCCGCCGTTCATTTGCACGGCAGCGGACATCGACGAGATCGTTGCGCGGCTGGACCGGACGGTTCGCCAGGTCTTGCCTGCCTGATCTTTTCCCATTCATCCTTCCCGGGCGGTGGCCCGGGGAATGTCCAGGAGACTTTCATGGCCCGAATCGATTACGCCGACCTGAGCCGGGGCGAGGCCGCCGCGCTGGCCGACCGGATCGTCGCCGAGCGCGGCAGCGTACTGCACTTGTACCAGATGCTGCTGCACAGCCCGCCTGCAGCCGAAGGCTGGCTGACCTATCTGACCGCCATCCGCCACCGTTGCAGCCTGGACGGCGCCATGCGCGAACTGGTCATCATGCGCGTGGCGCATTTGAACCGCGCGTCCTACGAAGCCGATCAGCACGCGCCCATCGCCTTGCGCGAGGGGCTGCGGCAGGATCAGCTCGATGCCCTGGCCCTGGATGTGATCCCGGAGGACCGGTTCGATGCGCGGGCGCGCGCCGTGCTGGCCTACACGGATGCCATGACGCATTCCGTACAGGTGCCCGATGCGGTGTTCCAGGCCGTGCGGGCGTATTTCCAGGACCGGGAACTGGTTGAGCTGACAGCCACCATCGCGGCCTACAACATGGTGTCGCGTTTCCTGGAGGCACTGCAGGTGCATTCGGACGATCAGCGCTGAGACGGGGTGTCTTCAGCCGTCGCATCTCTCCACCTCGCCGCTTGCAAGCGGCTTGGTCTCAAGCCGTCGCATCTCTCCACCTCGCCGCTTGCAAGCGGCTTGGTCTCAAGCCGTCGCAGCTCTCCACCTCGCCGCTTGCAAGCGACTTGGTCTCAAGCCGTCGCAGCTCTCCACCTCGCCGCTTGCAAGCGGCTCGGATTCGACAGGCACGGATCAGTCCGCAGGGGACTGATCCGTGTCCTGTCTCATCCATAAAGTATCCTGCTTTTCGGTTGCTCGGTTCAGGTAGCGGGCCAGCACGAAGCACAGGTCCGACAGGCGGTTCAGGTAGTGCAGCACCGGCGGGTTGACCGTTTCCTGGCGCGCCAGCGTCACCACGGATCGTTCCGCCCGCCGGGCGATGGTGCGGGCCATGTGGGCCTGGGCAGCGGCCGGGCACCCGCCGGGCAGGATGAATTCCTGCAGCGGGCCCAATTCGGCGTTGTAGTGCGCCAGGGCTTTGTCCAGGCGCTGTACGTGGGTATCCGTCAGCGCCGTCCAGCCTGGGATGCAGAGTTCGCCGCCCAGGTCGAACAGGTCGTGCTGGATGCGGTTCAGCAAGGTGTCGATGTCGGTCGGTACGGTCAGGGCGCGCCACAGTCCGATGGCGCTGTTCAGTTCGTCCACATCGCCCAGCGCGATGATGCGAGGGGCGTCCTTGGGTACGCGGGTCTTGTCGCCCAGACCCGTCGTGCCGTCATCGCCGGTGCGCGTGGAAACGATGGAGACGCGGATCGACATGCAAGGGCTCCTGATCGGTTCGAGGATGGTTCAGGGCTAATCCTGCGTGGCCAGGCGCTGCAGGGCATCGCCTGTGACGCGAACGACGCGCCAATCGTCCAGGATTTCACCGCCATGGTGTTTGTAGAATTCGATGGCGTTTTCGTTCCAGTCCAGGACCACCCATTCGAACCGGCCGCAGCCCAGTTCCACCGCCAGCGCCGCCAGGTGCTTGAGCACCCAGCCGCCCAGGCCGCGCCCCCGATGGGCGGGGGTGATGTAGACGTCTTCCAGGTACAGGCCGCGCCGGTCCAGGAAGCTGGAATAGTTGTGAAACCACATGATGTAGGCGATGGCCGTGGCGGGATCCTCGGTCGTCGTGGTGACCAGGCAGTGGGCCGCTGGGTCCGGACCGAAAAAGCTGTCTTTCAGGCTGGCGTGCGTGGCCTGGAAAATGTCGGTCAATTTTTCGAATTCAGCCATTTCCAGCATCAGGGCATGGATG
>NZ_JAVERO010000184.1:0-3361 GCF_034007085.1 Castellaniella sp.
CTGGATCGGCAATCTGTGCGGCGGCGCCGTGCTGGCGGGCCTGTTCATCATGGGCGGGGGCGGCGGGCTGCTGCACGATCCCCAGGGCCTGCTCATGAGCGTTGCCACCCAAAAAATGAACGGTGCTGCCGCCAGTCTGTTCGCCCGCGCCGTGCTGTGCAACTGGCTGGTGTGCCTGGCGGTCTGGATGTCGGCCCGCGTGTCTTCCGACAGCGCCCGCTGCATCGTCATCTTCTGGTGCCTGATGGCCTTCATCGCCAGCGGCTACGAGCACAGTGTGGCGAACATGACCCTGTTGCTGCTGGCCCTGGCTGGCAACCACCCGGAAACCGTGAGCCTGGGCGGCATGGCCTGGAACCTGGCCTGGGTGACGTTGGGGAACATCGTCGGCGGCGCAGTCTTCGTCGCCGGGGCATACCGGGTGGCTTCGCTGTCCCCAGTCAGCCGCCAGAGCCAGGCACCCGCCGCCGTCCTGGACGCCGATGCGCAACCCGCCCTGGATTCCCCCGCCGCGCGGCCCTGAGCCCCACCCAGCCACTGGATTTTTCTGGAGCACGACATGAACCCCATCGACCTGCCCGAATCGGCTTCGGGCCCTGACGCCGCGCCGCGCCTGATCCTCATCGGCCACGGCATGGTCGGCCACCGCCTGCTGGAAGAACTGACGCGCGAGGCGCACGGCTATGCCATCACCGTCCTGTGCGCAGAGCCCCACCTGGCCTACGATCGGGTGCGGCTCAGTCAATGTTTCGACGGTGCCGATGCGCAGGACCTGGCGCTGGCCGACGAAGCGTTCTTCCGCACACACGGCATCACCGTGCTGCGCAACACGCCCGCGGCCTGGATCGACCGCAAGCGGCGCCGCGTCCACCTGTCCGACACACAGTTCTTTGCCTACGACAAACTGGTCATCGCCACGGGGTCAAACCCCTTCATCCCCCCCATCGAAGGCGCGGATCGGCCCGGCTGCCTGCCCTACCGCACCCTGGAAGACGTGGCGGCCATCCGGGAATGCGCCGCAGGCAGCCGCAGCGGCGTGGTCATCGGCGGTGGCCTGCTGGGCCTGGAAGCGGCGCGTGCCCTGAGCGGCCTGGGCCTGGACACCCACGTCGTCGAGTTTTCCCCGCACTTGATGGCCGCACAGCTGGACGCCCCCGGCGGACGCCTGCTGCGCACGAAAATCGAAGCCCTGGGCATCCACGTCCACACCGGAAAGATGACCTCGGCCATCGGCGACGGCCTGCGTTCGCGGCATCGCCTGCGGTTTTCGGATGGCGATTTCCTGGAAACCGACATGGTGGTCTTTTCTGCCGGCATCCGCCCCTGCGACCGCCTGGCGCACAACTGCGGCCTGGTGATCGGCGAACGCGGCGGCATCGTGATCGACGCGCACTGCCGCAGTTCCGACCCTGCCGTCTACGCCATTGGCGAGGTCGCCAGCTGGCAGGGCGCGACCTTTGGCCTGGTGGCCCCCGGCTACGACATGGCGCGGGTCTGCGCGGCGCACCTGCTGGGCCGGGACAATCCCGTGTTCCAGGGCAGCCTGCCCAGCACCAAGCTCAAGCTGCTGGGCGTGGACGTGGGGTCCATCGGCGATGCCCACGGCCGCACCCCCGACAGTGTCAGCTGCGTGTTCGAAGACACGCTGGCCGGCACGTACCGCAAACTGGTCATGGACCCGCAGGGCAAGCGCCTGCGCGGCGCCGTGCTGGTGGGCGATACCAGCGCCTTCGGCCTGCTGGACCAGTATTTCAGCAACGGCCTGGATCTGCCCGCGCAACCTGCGGCGCTGATCGCGCCGCCCGCCAGTGCCACGCCCGCGCTGGGCGTGGATGCGCTGCCCGACAGCGCGCAGATCTGTTCCTGCAACCGGGTCAGCAAGGGGGCCCTGTGCCGCGCCATCGCCGACGGCTGCACGGCCCTGGGCGAACTGAAATCCCGCACCCGGGCGGGCACCACTTGCGGCGGCTGCATCCCCCTGGTCAAACAGGTGCTGGAAAGCGAACTGCAGCGCCAGGGCATCGCCGTGGACCGCAGCCTGTGTGAACATTTCCCCTACAGCCGCCAGGAACTCTATCACCTGATCCGCGTCCACGGCATCCGCGACTTCAAGACCCTGATCGCACGCCACGGCCAGGGCAAAGGCTGCGACCTCTGCAAGCCCACGGCAGCCTCGATCTTTGCCTCGTGCTGGAACGAATACGTGCTGGCGCCCCAGCATGCCCCCCTGCAGGACAGCAACGACGCCTACCTGGGCAATCTGCAGAAAGACGGCACCTATTCCGTGGTGCCGCGCATCCCGGGCGGGGAACTGCTGGCCTCAGACCTGGACGACGACACCCTGATCCGCATGATCGACCGATTCCTGATGCTGTACATCCGCACGGCCGACCGGCTGCAACGCACCGCCGCCTGGCGCGAAAGCCTGGAAGGCGGCCTGGACTACCTGAAGGACGTGATCGTGAACGACAGCCTGGGCCTGGGCGCGGAACTGGAAGCCCAGATGCAGGCCCTGGTGGACGCCTATGAATGCGAATGGGCCGCCACCCTGAAGGACGAACAGGCCCTGCGCCGCTTCCGTCCGCTGATCAACAGCGACGCGCCCGACGAGCACATCGTCCACGTGCGCGAACGCGGCCAGCCGCGCCCTGCCACCCCACTCGAACGCGCCGCGCTGGCCGCCCCCGTCGAATGAAGGAACCCACCATGAAACCATCGACCCACCGCCGCGCCAAGGGCGCGGCCTGGCACGGCACCCCAGGCCATGCGCTGCCGTCCGTCGCACCGGCCTTCGACGTCGCCCCAGAGGCGGCCTGGCAACCCATTTGCCGGCTGGACGAACTGGCCCTGGATACCGGCATCGCGGCCCGCGCCCATGGGTCTCAGATCGCCGTGTTCCTGACCGAGGCCGGCCTGTTCGCCCTGGACCACGTCGATCCATTTTGCGGTGCTGCGGTGCTGGCACGCGGCATCGTCGGCGACATCCAAGGCCATCCGGTCGTGGCCTCGCCCATGTACAAGCAGCATTTCCGCCTGGACACCGGCCAGTGCCTGGAAGACCCGACCGTGCGTGTGCGCCGCTGGCCGCTGCGCGTGGACGCCGACGGCGTCCTGCTCGTCGGCCGCCCCGAAACCCCTCATGCCCCGGAAACCCACCATGCCACCGACACTGCCGCCTGAGCCCCGGACCGTGCATTGCGCGCGGACTGCCCCCGGGCCAGATTTACCACCGGGACCAGCACCCGGCCACGTCTGGCTGGTGGGTGCCGGACCCGGCGACCCGGACCTGATCACCCTGCGCGGCCTGCGAGCCCTGCAGGCCGCCGACGTCGTGTTCCACGACCGCCTGTCCGCCCCGGCG
>NZ_JAVERO010000185.1:0-3336 GCF_034007085.1 Castellaniella sp.
GATCGAACAGCTGGAACGCAATGCGCGCGACCTCCAGGAGGCCGTGATGTCCATCCGCATGATGCCGATGGATTATGTCTTCAGTCGTTTTCCGCGCGTGGTGCGTGAAAACGCCACCAAAATGGGTAAGCGCATCCGGCTGATCACCAAGGGCCAGGCAACCGAACTGGACAAGAGTCTGATCGAACGCATCATCGATCCCCTGACCCATCTGGTACGCAACAGCCTGGATCATGGCCTGGAGTTGCCGGACGCCCGCATCGCGCAGGGCAAGGACCCGGAAGGAACCTTGACCCTGTCGGCCCAGCATAACGGTGGCCAGATCATCATTGACGTGATCGACGATGGCGCCGGCCTGAACCGCGAGCGGATCCTGAAAAAGGCGATTGCATCCGGCTTTCCCGTGTCCGATGCGACGCCTGATGACGAACTCTGGCAGCTGATCTTCGCACCGGGCTTTTCCACGGCGGAAAAGGTCACCGACATTTCCGGCCGCGGAGTCGGCATGGACGTAGTGCGGCGCAACATTCAGAGCATGGGCGGGCACGTGCAGCTGTCCTCGCGCAAGGGGGAAGGCACCACGACCCGCATCGTGCTGCCGCTGACGCTGGCGATCCTGGACGGCATGTCGGTCAAGGTCGGCGAGGAAACCTTCATCCTGCCGCTGTCCCACGTCACCGAGTCCATGCAGGCCACAGAAGACCAGATCCACCGGATTTCCGAAACGGAGCAGGTCCTGCACGTGCGCGGGGAATACCTGCCCATCGTTGCGCTGCACGAGGTCTTCAGCGTAGCCGGCGCGGAAACCGATCTGACCCGGGCCATCGCCGTGATTCTCCAGGCCGAAGACCAGCGTTTCGCCCTGATGGTGGATCACTTGATCGGCCAGCATCAGGTCGTGGTCAAGAATCTTGAAACCAACTATCGCAAGGTGCCGGGCATTTCGGCCGCCACGATTCTGGGCGATGGCAGCGTGGCCCTGATCGTCGATGTGTTCGCCCTGCGACGCTCCACTTCGTTGCGGGCCAGCGCGGCCGCCTGACCCACACTTCATCCGGAGGCATCATGACTCAAGCCACCCCCAAGCAGGCACAGGGAGAAACCCAAGGTCAGGAATTCCTGGTGTTCACCCTGGCCAATCAGGAATACGGGATCGACATCCTCAAAGTGCAGGAAATCCGAGGCTATGACAGCCAGACCGTCACGCGTATCGCCAACGTGCCGGACTTCGTCAAGGGCGTCACCAATCTGCGCGGCGTGATTGTTCCCATTGTGGATCTGCGGCTGAAATTCAACATGGACAATGTGGAATACACCTCGCAGACCGTGGTGGTGATTCTCAACGTGCGATCCCGGGTCGTGGGCGTGGTGGTCGACGGCGTGTCCGATGTGCTGATCCTGCAGCCCACGCAGATCAGTGCCGCGCCGCAATTCGGCTCGGCATTTTCCACCGAGCACCTGACCGGCATCGGGACGGTCGGCGAACGCATGCTGATTCTGGTGGACATCGAAAAGCTCATGACCAGCGAGGAAATGGCGCTGGTCGAGGAAGCGGTCGCCTGACCAGGCGGCTGCTCCGATCCCTATTTCCGGCAGGTTTCACTCACTGGGTTTGATCTCATGCTATCAGGCGGAAAATCGTTCATCGGCGCACTCAAGGTTCGCACCAGCTTGGTCCTGGTGCTCGTTTTTTTCTTCTTCATGCTCATTGCGGGGGCGTTGCTGGGTGTGCTGTCCCTGAAGATGAACAATGATTCATTGCGAGGAATCATCGCCGACTACGAAACCGTCCGGTTGCTGGACGAATCCGTCGTCCACTATCGTGATGCCCAGGTCCTGTCGGGCCGGGCCCTGAGCAGCATCGTGGTCAACAGTGATCTGGTCAACAGCGCCATCCTGTCCGAATGGGCGGCGGATGGCCAGCAGGCGGGCGCCAGTACGCTCAGCGAGGGCGCCAAGGCGCTCATTGCCGCATCCGAGTCGCATCTGGACAAGGCGCGCGAACTGTTCGGGCAGTTCCGTTCCGCCGCCCAGGAATACATGACCGAGGGTGGGCAGGCAGGCCTGATCGAACCGGTCGTCCAGCGCTATACCCAGCTGCTCGACAAGGACCTGCCGTCCGCGCTGGCGCAGCTCAAGGCCGGTCACATCGAGCAGTACGACGCGCTGCTGTCCGGACAGTTGGGGCCGCAGGAACAGCAGTTCGAACAAGCCGTCCAGGCGCTGACACAGCAGCAACAGGCTGTGACTGCTCAGGCGGTCGCGGACGAGGCCGCGCACCTGCGCCTGGTGATCCTGATCGTGAGCGTGTCCATGGTCGTCGCGTTGTTGTTTTCCATGGCCGCCTATCTGTTCCTGCAGCGCGTGGTGTTGCGGCCGTTGCGAGTGGCTGGCCGGCATTTCGACCGGATTGCGGCCGGAGACCTGACCGAGCCCATCGAAGTGCCGTCGCGCAATGAAATCGGCGTGCTCTACCTGGCGATGCAGCGCATGCAGGAAAGCCTGGTGCGCATGGTGGCCACCGTACGCAATGGGGTGGGCGAAATCCGCGTGGGCGCCCAGGAAATTTTCGCTGGTAACACGGATCTCAGCAGCCGCACCGAACAGCAGGCCGCATCACTGCAACAGACGGCCGCCAGCATGGAACAGCTGGCCAGCACCGTGCGCCAGAATTCGGACCATGCCGCCCAGGCCGATCAGCTCGCCAAGACGGCGGCGGATGTGGCCCAGCGTGGCGGGGTCGCAGTCTCCAGCGTGGCCGAGACCATGACCGGCATCACCCAGAGTTCAGGCAAGATCGCCGAGATCGTCAATGTGATCGATGGGATTGCATTCCAGACCAACATCCTGGCGCTGAATGCGGCGGTGGAGGCCGCCCGCGCCGGCGAACAGGGCAAGGGGTTTGCCGTCGTCGCCGGAGAGGTCCGTTCGCTGGCCCAACGCAGTTCCCAGGCGGCCCGGGAAATCAAGGACTTGATCGACGATTCCGTGGAACGGGTGCGCGAAGGGTCGGCGCGTGTCCAGGATGCCGGACGGATCATGGATGAAATCGTCCAGTCGGTGCAGGGCGTCACCGCCATCATGGACGAAATTTCTTCGGCATCGCGCGAACAGGCCGATGGCATCAGCCAGATCAATTCGGCCGTCAACGATATGGATAATGTCGTGCAGCAGAACGCGGCGCTGGTCCAGGAAGCGGCCAGCGCGGCCGGCTCGCTGCAGGACCAGGCAGAGCATCTCAGTGCGGCGGTCGCGGCATTCCGTCTCCAGGAAGGTGGTCAGGTGATCGACGCCCAGGGGGGGGCATTGGGCTATACTCCGCGCGCGGGCCGCCAG
>NZ_JAVERO010000186.1:0-3332 GCF_034007085.1 Castellaniella sp.
CCGACTTTCGCGCCCACGAGGCCCGCGTCTGCATCGCGGAAGGCGAACTGCTGGGCAATCCGCGCCGTGTCCGGCGGTTCACCGCCGAACAATACATGCCTGACAGCGCCGACATGGCGCGCCGTTTTGCGGACGTGCCATCGGCCCTGGCCAATGCGGTGCAGATCGCCCGTCGCTGCAACCTGACCCTGACACTGGACCAGCCCCAGCTGCCCTTGTTTCCCACGCCCGACGGGATTTCCCTGGACGATTATCTGGTGCAACTGGCCAACGAGGGCCTGGCCCGCCGCATGGAGCAGCTGTATCCGGACGCCGCTGAGCTCGCCCGCCAGATGCCTGTCTACCAGGAACGCCTGGACCTGGAATGCCGGACCATCGTCGACATGGGCTTTCCCGGCTACTTCCTGATTGTGCAGGACTTCATCAACTGGGGCAAAAGTCACGGCGTGCCGGTGGGGCCGGGCCGGGGCTCGGGCGCGGGCTCCCTGGTGGCCTTCAGCCTGGGGATCACCGACCTGGATCCACTGCGCTACGACCTGCTGTTCGAGCGTTTCCTGAATCCCGAACGCGTGTCCATGCCCGACTTCGACGTGGATTTCTGCCAGGACAACCGCGAACGGGTCATCGAGTACGTCAAGCAAAAGTACGGCCGTGACGCCGTCAGCCAGATCGCCACCTTCGGCACGCTGGGCGCCAAGGCCGTGGTGCGCGACGTGGGCCGTGTGCTGGAGATGCCCTACAGCGTCTGCGACCGGCTCTCGAAGATGATCCCCTTCAATCCGGCCGACCCCTGGTCGCTGGACCGCACGCTGGAACACGAACCCGCCTTCCGCGAACTGTACGATACCGACGAGGAAATCCGTGCGCTCATCGATCTGGCGCGGCCCCTGGAGGGCCTGACGCGCAATATCGGCATGCACGCGGGCGGGGTGCTGATCGCACCGGGCAAACTGACCGATTTCTGCCCCCTGTATTGCCAGCCGGGCAGCGAATCCAGCGTCGTGTCCCAGTTCGACAAGGATGACGTCGAGGCCGCCGGGCTGGTCAAGTTCGACTTTCTGGGGCTGCGCAACCTGACCATCCTGGATTGGGCGGTGCGCTATGTGCGCGAATTCAATCCGGACAAGCGCGATTTCGACCTGATGGCCCTGCCGCTGGATGATCAGGCGACCTACGAACTGCTGTCGGCGGCCAATACCACGGCCGTGTTCCAGCTCGAATCGCGCGGCATGAAAGAACTGCTGAAAAGCCTGCGGCCCAATACTTTTGAAGACGTGGTCGCCTTGCTGGCGCTGTTCCGTCCCGGCCCGCTGGAATCGGGCATGGTGGTCGACTTCGTCAACCGCAAGCACGGTCGTGCCGAAGTCGATTATTTCCATCCCGACCTGGAACCTGTGCTCAAGAGCACCTACGGCGTCATCGTCTACCAGGAACAGGTGATGCTGATCTCGCAGATCATTGGCGGCTATTCCCTGGGCGGCGCCGACCTGTTGCGTCGTGCCATGGGCAAGAAAAAGCCCGAGGAAATGGCCAAGCATCGCGTGATCTTCCAGGAAGGCGCGGCCAAGAAAGGCTACGACCCGGATCTGGCAGCCCATCTGTTCGATCTGATGGAAAAATTCGCGGGCTATGGCTTCAACAAGAGTCATTCTGCCGCCTATGCCCTGATTTCCTACCAGACCGCCTGGCTCAAGGTCTACCATCCGGCGGAATTCCTGGCCGCGACCATGCTGTCCGACATGGATGATACGGACAAGATCCAGGTGTTCTGGCGGGATGCCCTGGAAAACGACGTGGCCGTTCTGCCGCCCGACGTCAACGAATCGGGCTACCGCTTCGCGCCGGTGGCCGACGAGCATACCGCCCAGGGCCGCCCGCCGCGCACCATCCGCTATGGCCTGGGCGGGGTCAAGGGGACCGGCCAGGCCGCCGTCGAGGCCATCATTGCTGCCCGCGAAGCCGGCGGCCCGTTCACGGGGCTGTTCGATTTTTGCGCCCGGGTGGATCGCCACGCCGTCAACCGGCGCACCATCGAGGCGCTCATCCGCGCCGGCGCCTTCGATGCGCTGGAACCCAATCGCGCGGCCCTGCTCGAAGCCCTGGGCAGCGCCATCGAGGCGGCCGAGCAGGCCGAGCGCAACGCCAACCAGGTTTCCCTGTTCGATGACAATACGGACGAACTCGTCGCTGATGAGGTCGCGCGTGTTCCGCCCTGGGATCTGGAAACTCGCTTGCGGGAAGAAAAAACCGCCTTGGGTTTTTATTTCAGCGGGCACCTGTTCGATGCCTGGCGCGACGAAATCCGCCGAGTGGCGCCCACGCCGCTAGCGCGGCTGGCGCCTTCGCGCGGGCCGCAGTGGCTGGCCGGCGTGCTGGCGGAAGTGCGCGTGCGCATGACCCGGCGCGGCAAAATGCTCTACGCCTTGCTGGACGATGGCAGCGCCCAGATCGAGGTGGCGATTTTCAACGAATTGTATGAACAGCATCGCGACAGCCTGAAAGAAGACCGCCCCCTGGTGGTCCAGGGGCGCGTCAGTCACGATGAGTTCTCTGGCGGCCTGCGGGTATCGGCCGACGAACTGTATGATCTGCAGCGGGTGCGCGAGAGCCGCGCCCGCAGCCTGCGCCTGTCTGTGCCTGGCGACCTGGACGTCGATCGCCTGCAGGGGCTGCTGGCGCCCTGGCGTGCGGCCGAGTCCAGCGTGCCGGTCGAACTGCGCCTGATCTGCCCACAGTTTTCCTGCCTGTTGCGCCTGGGCGATGATTGGCGCGTGCGCATGGACGAGGCCCTGATCGCGGATGCGCGGCAGTGGCTGTCTCATGACAATGTGGAGGTCCACTACGGATGAAGCCGCTGCGCATCCTGCATGCCGAGGCCGCGACCGGTTTTGGTGGCCAGGAAAATCGCATTTTCAAAGAAATGTGTGCCATGCGCGACCATGGGCATTACCTGGAAGCCGTCTGTCAACCGCATGCCAAATTGACACGGCATCTGCGCGAAGCGGGCTTCCAGGTTCACACGGTGCTGATGGACGGGCCACGCAGCTACGTTCGGGGGGTGATTCAGGTCCGCCGTATTCTGAAGGAAGGCAGCTTTGATGTATTGAACACACACAGTCGCCGCGACACGATGCTGGCGGGGGTGGCAGCGCGCCTGGCCGGCACGCCGCTGATCGTGCGCACGCGGCACCTGGCGATCAAGCCAGGATCGTTGTTGTCTTATACCGGGGTGCCGCATTGTGTGACGACGGTCAGTGAGCATGTGCGGCAGTTGCTGTTGCAGCGCGGGGCCGCGCCGGAACGTGTGGCGACGGTCTATTCTCCCATCCCGC
>NZ_JAVERO010000187.1:0-3311 GCF_034007085.1 Castellaniella sp.
TGTCGTTCATGGAAGCCCTGAACGACACTCTGTTCCTGTGGATCAACGCCAGCAGTCCATCGGCCATCGCCCTGATGCTGGGCCGCGTCCTGGCCAACGGCCTGATCTACCTGTTCCCACTGTATCTGGCACTGAACTGGCTGCGGGCAGACACCGCCGGACGCGAGGCCCTGCTGCAAGCGACCGCCAGCGCGGCTATCGCCTTGCTGCTGTCCTGGGCGATTTCCAAGGCCTGGTTCCATCCACGCCCCTTTGTCATCGGCCTGGGCCATCAGTACATGCCTCACGCGCCGACCGCTTCGTTTCCCAGCAATCACCTGAGTTTCGCCTGGGCCGTCTGCGCCGGCCTGGCCCTGCATCCAGCCCGGCGCACGGCTGCCTGGGTCCTGGCCCTGATTGCACTGCCAATCGCCTGGGCACGTATCTACATGGGCGTGCATTTCCCGCTGGACATGGCCGGCGCCTTGCTGACGGGCCTGGTGGCGGCAGGAATCAGCCTGCCCTTGCGCGGCACGCTGATTCCTCTTCTGAGGCGCAGCATCGAACCCGCCTACCGCCTGGTCTTCGCCTGGCCGATCCGCCGGGGATGGGCACGCGCCTGAATCCGTGCGGCCCAGGCCGCACGACAGCACGCCGATGCGCAGGAGCGTTGGCGGCGTTCATCTCCGGTTCATGCCACGCAGGCGATCATGGCGCCGTTGCAAACTCTCTTATCGACCCGATCCCATGCCAGCACCTGCCCGCTACAACCGCCTGTCCATCAGCCTGCACTGGCTGACCCTGCTTCTGATTGTCGTGGTCTATGCCGCGATGGAACTCAAGGGGCTGTTTCCCAAGGAAAGCTCCGAACACGCCCTCATGAAAATGCTGCATTCTTCGTGCGGCCTGACCATCCTGGCACTGACCGTGATCCGCCTGGCAACGCGCCTGACCCAGGGCCGTCCCGCCATCACCCCGGAACCTGCCGCCTGGGAACGCGCCAGCGCCCTGCTGATGCACGTGGCGCTGTATGCGTTCCTGATCGCAATGCCCCTGCTGGCCTGGTTCGGCATCAATGCCGTCGGCGGCACAGTCAAGGTCTGGGGCATCGCGCTGCCGGCCCTGACCGGCGAAGACAAAGCCCTGGGCAAGACCATCATCGATACGCACAAGCTGATTGCCAACATCGGCTACGCCCTGATCGGTCTGCACGCCCTGGCCGCACTCAGGCACCATTACATCAGCCGTGACGATACCTTGCGCCGCATGCTGCCGGCCCGCACCTGACGGCCCCTGGGTACGGGTACGGGTACGCTACACCCCTCCGACCGGCTCCCCGCGTCACTGCGGGGCGCAGGGGTTTTTTATAGCCTCGCCGGATCGAAGTGCTTCTTCAGCCCCTGCCAGCAACGGTAGTATTCCCGCTGCCGTTGCGGCGATTCCAGGGCCTGGCGCGTGGCCTGGATCGCCACCGGCGTCTCGAACATGAAGGCCAGGGTGTCAGCGATATAGTCGGGCCGGGACGTGTCGGCGGCGCTGGCCTTGGCAAAGGTCTCGGCATCCGGGCCGTGGCCGGTCATGGTGTTGTGCAGCGAAGCCCCCCCAGGCTGGAAGCCTTCCGCCTTGGCGTCGTAACGGCCATGCACCAGCCCCATGAATTCGCCTGCCAGGTTGCGGTGGAACCAGGGCGGCCGGAACGTATCCTGCATCGCCAGAATACGCGGCGCGAAGACGACGAAATCAATGGTGTCCACGCCCGGCACGGCACTGGGCGCGTGCAGTACCAGGAAAATCGACGGGTCCGGGTGGTCATACGTGATCGAACCGATCGCATTGAAGCGTCGCAGATCGTATTTGTACGGCGTATCGTTGCCGTGCCAGGCCACCACATCCAGGGGTGAATGATCCATGCGGGCGCTCCAGAAACGCCCCTGGAATTTCGCCAGCAATTCGAAATCACCCTCGATGTCTTCGTAGGCGGCCACGGGCGCCAGGAAATCACGCGGATTGGCCAGGCCGTTCGAGCCGATCACGCCCAGGTCCGGCAGGCGCAACGGTGCGCCAGGGTTCTCGCACACGTAGCCGCGCGCAACGCCGTCGGGCAGCCGCACCTGAAAGCGCACACCCCGCGGTATCACGGCAATTTCCTGGGGCTCGACCCGCAGCACGCCCAATTCGGTCGCCAGCTCCAGTCGGCCCTGCTGCGGCACGATCAGCAGTTCGCCATCGGCATTGTAGAAATAGCGATCCTGCATCGAACGGTTGGCGGCGTACAGGTGGATGCCGCAGCCGGCATTGCCCCCCATGGTCAGCATGCCGTCCACGAAATCCGTGGCGTCATCGTTGCCGGGCAACGGCAGGGGGTCCCAGCGCATCGGGCCCGGGGGGGTCGGGACCTCGTCATAATGGCTCAGCCAGCGCGCGCCCGCCGCAGACGGCTCGAACGGTCCATGGGTGGCCGCAGGCCGGATCCGGTACAGCCAGGATCGCCGGTTGGCATGGCGCGGCGCCGTGAACGCGGTGCCCGACAGTTGTTCGGCATACAGCCCGTAGGGTGCCCGCTGGGGGGAATTACGCCCCACCGGCAGCGCGCCGGGCAGGGCCTCGGTGGCGAACTCATTGCCGAATCCGCTCTGGTATTCCAAGGTGGGTATCGTGCTCATGATGGTTTCCTGAAAAATCCAGTGGTCCGCCTCAGGCAGGGCGAACCGCTCAAACGGTGGCTGGCGCTCCCAGACGGCGCCTCGTCATTCAGCATCCGGCTGCACGTCCGGATGCGCAGCCTGAAAGGCCGGCAGCGATTCACAATGCGCCGCAATCCGCTCGATCGTCGGAAAGACCGACAGGTCCACATCATAGCGACGCGCATTGTAGACCTGGGGGATCAGGCAGCAATCGGCCAGACCAGGCTCATCGCCATGACAGCAACGCCCCGTCTCGGGCGATTGCAGCTGGGCTTCCAGCGACCGGAAACCCAGTTCCACCCAATGCCGATACCAATCGTCGCGGGCGGGCTGCTCGACCTTCAGTTCGCGCGCCAGCCAGCGCAGGACACGCAGATTGTTCAGCGGATGAATGTCACAGGCGATGTGCAGCGCCAGGGCCCGCACCCGGGCGCGGCCCAGCGC
Organism: Castellaniella sp.; assembly: GCF_034007085.1. Lineage (GTDB taxonomy): Bacteria > Pseudomonadota > Gammaproteobacteria > Burkholderiales > Burkholderiaceae_B > Castellaniella. The sequence goes on from NZ_JAVERO010000187.1 coordinate 3,108, forward strand.
ATCCGTCGGCAACAGGGTCGCGGGACCATGCGTTTCGTCCAGGTATTCCATGATCGCCAGGGACTGCGTCAGGACCCGCCCCCCCTCGTCCAACGCCGGCACCAGACCTTCTGGATTGCGGCGCAGGTAGTCATCGCCTCGCTGCTCACCACCATGGCGCAGCAAATGTACGGGGACGATCCGGTAGTCCAGCCCCTTCAGGCC
>NZ_JAVERO010000029.1:0-22161 GCF_034007085.1 Castellaniella sp.
CAACAAGGAATTGGGCATCGAATTCCGCAGCCCCGACGGCCTGGGCGCCAGCCTGACCTATTTCCACAATGATTACCGCGACAAGATCGAGGCCGGCCGCACGCCGGTGGCCCAGTTCGCCAACAGCCTGGGGAAATCGACGAGCGTCTTCCAGTGGGAAAACATCCCCCGCGCCGTCGTCCAGGGCATCGAAGGCAACCTGACCTGGCCCTTTGCCCAGGACTGGATGTGGTCGACCAATTTCACCTACATGATCGAATCCAAGAACAAGGAGACCGGCGAACACCTGTCCACCATTCCCGAATACACGATCAACAGCACCCTGGACTGGCAGGTGACGCCAGCCTGGTCGCTGCGCGCCAAGGCCACCGTCTACGGCGAGCAGGAAGGACCGAAATACGACTACTACGGTCAGCGGCTGACCGGCAGCGCCACCGACAAGATTCCGCCCTACGCCCTGTTCGGCCTGAGCACGCAATACAAGGTCAATCAGCATCTCCGCGTGACGGCGGGCGTGGACAATCTGTTCGACAAGCGCATCTTCCGCCGTGGCAATGCCATCGGGGTGAATCTGGGCACCCCCAACGCCATCTACGGCGCCGGCGCCTACACCTACAACCAGCCAGGCCGCACCTTCTTCATGGAAGTGACCAGCTCGTTCTGATGGCGCCGCCCCCTAACCCGCCTTGCGGGGCCGCCCGCGCGGCGCCGGGCTGATGCGCCGCGACGCCAGGCGCCCCAGATGCGCCAGGAAAATCTTTTCTCCCAGTGCCCATTGCCCCGCCAGCGCTGCTTCGATCCCCAGGCGCTGTGGTTCACCCAGCCCGTCGGCCAGGCGCTTGCGCCAGGCCGCCTGGCGGGCAAAGGGCGTGTCGCCTTCGCGCCAATAGTCGGGGTGATCCGTCAGCACCGGGCGGCTGGCCGGCGTATCGACCGCGCCGTGGGCGCCCCCGATACCCCCTGCGCCCGTTTCGCCCAGCCCCCCATGTTCCGCCGCCGACGACCAGGGCCATTGCGTGGCCGCGCCCACCAGGCCGGTCGAGACGGGCAGCGATTCCAGCCAGACCATGGCCGGCAGCACCCAGCGCCCCGGTTCCAGCAGGGCATTGTGGTAGCGGCCCGCGTAGACCCGTGTGCGCATCAGACCTGCGCCCATGCGCCGCCCCAGCGCCTGCATCAGGCGTGACAGCGCGGCCTCGTCTCCCGGCGTGGCCAGCAGCGTGATCCGGTCCGGCAGGACGACCCAGCCGTGCAGGGCCACGGCGCCGGCCTGGCCCGCCGCCGCGCGGCTGGCTTCCTGGGCCAGCCAGTGGCGGATCCGGTCCAGCGCCGCCGTCGGGGTGGGGGCGTCCGCAGGCGCCAGCCGCCGCGCAAAGCGTGCCTCGGCCAGTTGAGGGATGCGAGGGGCGTACAGGCGGGGCAGTCGAGCCATGGCTGGGAGGACAGGTTTAAATTCAAACGATTGTTTGAATTTTGATCATAAATCAGCGACAATCGAAAAATCGGGCAACTTATTAAAACCAGCGAGGACACAATATCATGCAAACCAGCCAGTCCGCCCCCCTGTTCATCCGCCGTGTGGCGGTGTGCGGCGCCGGGGTCATGGGCGCGCAGATCGCCGCCCACTGCGTCAACGCCGGCGTGCCGGTCGTGCTGTTCGATCTGGCCAAGGATGACGGCCAGGGCAGCAAGAACGGCATCGTCCAGCGCGCCATCGCGCAACTGAAAAAACTCAATCCCGCGCCTCTGGGCGTCAATGCCCTGGCCGACCTGATCACGCCGGCCAACTATGACGAAGACCTGGCGCTGCTGGCCGATTGCGATGTCGTCATCGAAGCCATCGCCGAACGCCTGGACTGGAAGCGCGACCTGTACCACAAACTGGCGCCGGCCCTGAACCCGCACGCCATCGTCGCCAGCAATACCTCGGGCCTGTCCATCACGTCCCTGTCCGAAGCATTGCCCGAAACCCTGCGCCACCGTTTCTGCGGCGTGCACTTCTTCAACCCGCCGCGCTACATGCCGCTGGTCGAACTGATCCCTACCGCCGCCACCGAACCGGCCCTGCTGGATCACTTGGAAACCTTCCTGGTGTCGCAGCTGGGCAAGGGCGTGGTGCGCGCCAAGGATACGCCGAACTTCATCGGCAACCGCATCGGCGTGTTCGGCATTTTGTCGGTCTTTCATCACACCCAGGCGCTTGGACTGCCCTATGAATTGGTCGATGACCTGACCGGCACCCGCCTGGGCCGCGCCAAGTCCGGCACCTATCGCACCGCCGACGTGGTTGGCCTGGACACGCTGGCGCACGTCATCGACACGATGAAAAACCAGCTGCCCGACGACCCCTTCCGCGCGCATTTCGGCGTGCCGCCCGTGCTGGCCGCCCTGATCGAGAAGGGCGCCCTGGGCCAGAAGACCAAGGCCGGTTTCTTCAAGAAAGAAGGCAAGCAGATCCTGCGCCTGGACCCCGCCGCCGGCCAGTATGTGCCTTCCGGCGAAAAGGCCGACGACGAGGTCAAGGACATCCTCAAGGAACGCGACCCCGCCAAGCGCCTGAAGGCGCTGCATGATTCCGATCACCCCCAGGCGCAGTTCGTCTGGGCCGTGCTGCGCGACACCTTCCACTACAGCGCCGTGCATCTGGGCGACATCGCCGACAGCGCGCGCGAACTGGACCAGGCCATGAAATGGGGCTTTGGCCACAGCTTCGGCCCCTTCGAAATCTGGCAGGCCGCTGGCTGGCGCCAGGTCGCCGAATGGATCAACGCCGACATCGCCGCCGGCAAGACCCTGTCGGATGCGCCGCTGCCCGCCTGGGCCACCAGTGGCGTCGTCTGGGACAAGCAGGCCGTGCACACGCCAGAAGGCTCTTTCAGCCCGGCCACCAATGCCTACGTGCCGCGCAGCGCGCTGCCCGTCTATCAGCGCCAGATCGGCGCGCCGCGTCTGGTCGGCGAAGGCCCGTCGCTGGTACCCAACGTGGTGTACGAAGACGATGCCGTGCTGTGCTGGACGCTGCCCGCGCCGCAGCCCCAGGACGTGCTGCTGGTGTCGTTCAAGACCAAGATGCACACCCTCAGCCCGGACGTGGTGCGCGGCGTGGTGCATGCCGTGGACCTGGCCGAACAGGGCTACAAGGCCCTGGTCGTCGCCCAGCTGGATGATCCGTTCTCGGCCGGCGCCGATCTCAAGGCCATGCTGCCCGCCTTCATGTCCGGTGGCGTCAAGGCCGTCGAGCCGATCCAGAAAGAAATGCAGGACATGGTCATGCGCCTGCGCTACGCCCAGGTGCCCGTGGTTGCCGCCGTGGCCGGCCTGGCGCTGGGCGGCGGTTGCGAACTGTCCGTGCATTGCGCCCGCCGCGTCGCCCACCTGGAAAGCTACATCGGCCTGGTGGAAGTCGGCATCGGCCTGGTGCCGGGCGCCGGCGGGATCACCTTCAGCGCCCGCCGCGCGGCAGAAATCCAGGCCCAATCGGCCCCGGACGCCCCGCTGCTGGCGTATGTCAAGGACTTCGTCCTGTCCGTGGCCACGGCGCGCGTGTCCAAGTCCGCCCTGGAAGCCCGCCAGATCGGCTACCTGCGCGATTCCGATCCCATCGTCATGAATCGCCACGAACTGCTGTACGTGGCCGTGCGCGAGGCCGCCAACCTGGCCGAACAGGGCTGGCGTCCGCCGCTGGCCGCGCGTTTCCCCGTGGCGGGCCGCGATGCCATCGCCACCCTGAAGGCGCAGCTGGTGAACATGCACGTGGGCGGCTATATCTCGGACTACGACTTCCACATCGCCGAACAGGTCGCCACGGCCATCTGCGGCGGCGACGTCGATCCGGGCAGCCTGGTCGACGAGGCCTGGATGCTGCGGCTGGAACGCGAGGCTTTCCTGAGCCTGCTGGCCAACCCCAAGACACAAGAGCGCATTGCCGGTCTGCTGCAAACCGGCAAGCCCGTCCGCAACTGAGGAGACTTTCAATGACCGCCCTTCAACAAGCCTATATCGTTGCCGCGACGCGCACGCCCATCGGCAAGGCCCCGCGCGGCATGTATTCCCGCACCCGGCCCGATGACCTGCTGGCCAAGGCCATCCAGGGGGTGATGGCCCAGGCGCCCAGCCTGGACCCCGCCGCAATCGAGGACGCCATCGTCGGCTGCGCCATCCCCGAAGGCCCGCAGGGCCTGAACGTCGCGCGGGTCGGCGTGCTGCTGGCCGGCCTGCCGCAATCGGTCGGCGGGGTCACCGTCAACCGCTTCTGCGCATCCGGTCTGACCGCCGTCGCCATGGCGGCCGACCGCATCCGCGTGGGCGAAGCCGACGTGATGCTGGCCTGCGGCACCGAATCCATGAGCCTGGTGCCCACCATGGGCATCAACACCTCGTTCAGCCCGGACGTCTACCTGAAAGACGAAAACATTGGCATCGCCTACGGCATGGGTTCCACCGCCGAACAAGTCGCCCAGCGCTGGAAGATCTCCCGCGAAGACCAGGACGCCTTCGCCCTGCGTTCGCACCAGCGCGCCCTGGCCGCGCAGCAGGCCGGTGAATTCGCCGACGAAATGCTGCCGGTGGAAATCGTGCGCCGCACCCCGGACCTGGCCTCGGGCGAAATCCGCGAGACCCGCCACACCGTCAACCTGGACGAAGGCCCGCGCGCCGACACCAGCCTGGAAGCCCTGGCCCGCCTGCGGCCCGTGTTCGCCGCCAAGGGCAGCGTCACCGCCGGCAACAGCTCGCAGACTTCCGACGGTGCCGGCGCCCTGCTGGTCGTGTCCGAACGTGCCCTGAAAGAACACAATCTGACGCCGCTGGCGCGCTTCGTGTCCTTTGCCGTGCGCGGTGTCGCGCCCGACATCATGGGCATCGGCCCCAAGGAAGCCATCCCGGCTGCCCTGAAAAAGGCCGGCCTGACGCAGGACCAGCTGGGCTGGATCGAACTGAACGAAGCCTTTGCCGCCCAGTCCCTGGCCGTCATTCGCGACCTGGGCCTGAACGAGGACGTGGTCAACCCCATGGGCGGCGCCATCGCCCTGGGCCACCCCCTGGGCGCCACCGGCGCAATCCGGTCGGCCACCACCATTCACGCCCTGCGCCGCCGCAACCTGCAGTACGGCATGGTCACCATGTGCGTGGGCACGGGCATGGGTGCAGCGGGCATCTTCGAACGCTGCTGAATTCGGCGCCTGGGATGAGATCGGACTGTGGATGGTCCCTGCGGACCATTCACAGCCTATCGAATCGGAGCGCCTTGCAAGGCGCGACGTGGGGAGATATCTCAATTTGAAAATAGCCCCGTCCCCATCAAATGGGAACGCCCCGGTGCTTCTTGGAGGGCCGGGGCGTTTTGTCATGGGCGCGTCATGACATAATGACCGGCGATTCCGCCGATCCCCAGATCCTGCCGCCATGTCCGATCATCCCGCCGCCGATCCGCTTGTTCCCCTCACCGGCCTGCCCGAATGGAAACGTTTCGCGCTGGCGGCGCAGACTTGCGCGCCGCGTCCCGATGCGCTGGATTTGATCGAGGCACCGGGCCTGGCGCTGGATTCCAGCGGCCAGCGCCATTCGCCCGAACTCATGGATGCGGGCGCATCCCTGCTGCGCGCGCGGGGTTTCGAGGCCCAGCGCGCCCGCCTACTGGCAGGCGAGGCCGTCAACATCACAGAAAACCGCGCGGCCTGGCATACCGTGCTGCGCGCGCCGGAGGCGCCCGCCGACGTGCAGGCCGAACGCGAACGCATGGACGCCTGGGTGCGACGTGCCGATGCCGGACGGCGCTGGCGTCACGTCGTGCACGTAGGCATCGGCGGGTCCGACTGGGGCGTGCGCCTGGCCGTGACCGCCTTTGGCTATGCCGGCACCTGGCGCGACGTGCGCTTCGTCGCCAACATCGATGGCCATGCCATCGAGGGCGGCTTGGCGGGCCTGGACCCGCGCGACACCCTGGTCGTGCTGGTCTCAAAATCCTTTACCACGGCCGAAACCCTGGAAAACGGCGCGCGCGCCCGCGAATGGCTGGCTGCCGCCGGCCTGGACCCGGCCCATCACCTGGCCGCCGTCACCGCCCGGCCCGATCGAGCCCGCGCCTGGGGCGTGCCGGATGGGCAGATCTTTCAGTTATGGGACTGGGTCGGGGGGCGGTTTTCCCTTTGGTCCGCCGTCAGCCTGAGCACCGCGCTGGCCGTGGGGGTAGATGTGCTGGAGGGCCTGCGGGCGGGGGCGGCCGCCATGGATGCGCATTTCGCCCAGGCGCCCCTGGCGGAAAATGCCCCGGTGCGCATGGCCCTGGCGGGGGTGGCCAACCGCAGCGTGCTGGGCCACGGATCGCTGAACATCGCCCCCTATGATTCGCGGCTGGCCAATCTGGTGCCCTACATCCAGCAGCTGGACATGGAATCCCTGGGCAAATCCGTCGATCTTGCCGGCCGGCCCGTGGGCGTGCCTACCGGCCCCGCCGTCTGGGGCATGCCGGGCACCGATGCGCAACATACCTTTTTCCAGTGGCTGCACCAAGGCAGCGATGGCGCCCCGGTGGATTTCATCCTGTGCCGCGAGGCTGATCACCATTGGCCGGCGCACCACCGCCAGTTGCTGGCCAATTGCCTGGCCCAGCGCGAAGCCCTGATGCGCGGCAAAAACCTGGCCCAGGCGTGCGCCGAATGCCTGGCCGAGGGCCTGGATGCGGCCCGCGCCGACTGGCTGGCGCCGCACCGCGTCCATCCGGGCGGGCGTCCCAACCACTTGATCGTCCTGCCGCGCCTGTCGCCGTATACGCTGGGCGCACTGCTGGCCCTGTACGAACATCGTGTCTTCACCCAGGGCGTGATCTGGGGCATCGATCCCTTCGACCAATGGGGTGTGGAATACGGCAAGGTCCTGGCGCGCGGCATCATTGCCGAACTGGATCCGGACGCATCAGCCGCCGAGGGTTCGACCGCTGTGGGCGCCGACAGCCGGGACCGTTCAGGCCCGGACGGTCGTGCCCCCGCCGTCCGCCACGACGCCTCCACCCGCCACTGGATCGACCGCTTGCGTGGGTGATTTCTAGGGGTTTTCCCGGGATTATGCGCCCAGCCGAAAAATCCTTATCGCGCTTTGCGCATGGCTGTCGGCTGCGGCCTGCGGTAGAGTGACTGCACCAACACAAGGGACGCCCCACACGCGGGCAAGCCCGGAATCTGGAGACAAAACATGCGCAAAACCGTCGCTCCGGTAGACGAGGTTCTGCCGATAGGGCAGCTGACGGCCCTGGGCTTGCAGCACGTGCTGGTGATGTACGCCGGCGCCGTGGCCGTCCCCCTGATCATTGGCCGGGCGCTGGGCCTGGATTCGCACGAAGTATCCCTGCTGATTGCCGCCGACCTGTTCGCCTGCGGCATCGCCACCATCATCCAGTCCCTGGGCGCCACCCAGTGGTTCGGAATCAAGCTGCCCGTCATCATGGGCGTCAGCTTTGCCCCGGTCGGCCCCATGATCCACATCGCCCAGTCTACCCCCGGGCACGAAGGCGCCCAGCTGCTGTTCGGCACCATCATCGCAGCGGGGATCATCACCATCCTGATCGCCCCCTGGATCAGCCGGCTGCTGCGGTTTTTTCCCCCGGTCGTGACCGGCACCATCATTGCCATCATCGGCATCACCCTGATGCGCGTGGGCATCAACTGGATCTTCGGCAACCCGGTCGGCCCGACCGCGCCGTCCCTGGTCGATCCCAACTACGTCGCCTGGCTGAAAGAAGTCCAGGCCGCCGCAGGCGCGCCGGGATCGCCCCTGCCCGCCGTGCCGCAGGGGCTGGCCATCCTGCCCACCGTGCCCAATCCCAAGTACGCCAATCTGACCGGCGTGGGCATCGCCGCCGTCGTGCTGCTGTCGATCCTGCTGATCGCCAAGTTCTGCAAGGGTTTCCTGGCCAACATCGCCGTGCTGCTGGGTATCGTGATCGGCGCCATCATCACGGCGGCCATGGGCATCATGAGCTTTGAAAAAGTCGGCAAGGCCGACTGGGTGGACATCGTCATGCCCTTTCATTTCGGCCTGCCGAAATTCGATTTCTGGATGATCCTGACCATGGTGCTGGTCATGATCGTGATCCTGATCGAATCCACCGGCATGTTCCTGGCCCTGGGCGACATGACCGGCAAGAAAATCGGCCAGCAAGACCTGGCGCGCGGCTTGCGCACCGACGGCCTGGGCACCCTGATCGGCGGCATTTTCAATACCTTTCCGTATTCCAGCTTCTCCCAGAACGTCGGCCTGGTCGCCGTCACCGGCGTGCGCAGCCGCTACGTCTGCGTGGCCAGCGGCGTCATCCTGCTGATCCTGGGCCTGCTGCCGAAACTGGCGGCGCTGGTCGAATCCCTGCCCACCGTCGTGCTGGGCGGCGCAGGCATCGTGATGTTCGGCATGGTGACCGCCACCGGCATCCGCATCCTGGGCGGCGTGGATTTTGCCAAGAACCGCAACAACGCCATGATTGTCGCCATTTCCATCGGCATGGGCATGATCCCGGTCGTTGCGCCCAATTTCCGCCAGTGGATGCCGCACGCCATCCACCCGCTGATTGAATCAGGCATTTTGCTGACCTCGCTGTCGGCCGTGCTGCTGAACCTGTTTTTCAACGGCGCCCCGCACGACACCGACGCCGCCGTCGAGGCCGCCAAGCACGCAGAGGCTTGAGCTTCAGGCCGGCTGGATGGCGACAGCCATCTGGCGCCGTGTTACGCATCGGGCGCCTTCCTTGAAAGGGGAAGGTGCCCGAGTTGTTGTTGCGAGGTGAGCCGGGCAGGCGACAGGCTTGCGTAGAAGTCGCAGGCTGACAGTGCAGGTCCAAATGGATATGCTGGATTTCCTTTGGTCATGATTCTGGATGATATACAATGATGATATCTTCTGAAGACTCAAAAACCATGGCCAGAATCCTCATCGATCTCTCGGAAACGCAGTTGCAGGCCCTTGCCGCAAAAGTGCGTACCGAAGGGCGGTCCCGTGCGGCCATCATCCGTGATGCCATCGATGCCTATCTCGCGCACCATGCGCCGGGTGATGCATCGGCCGTGTTTGGTCTCTGGCGGGATCGCTCGATCGACGGGCTCGAATACCAGGAGGCGCAAAGAGCGGAATGGTAAGAGCGCTGATCGATACCAACGTGCTCATCGATTTCCTCAGCGGGCACGAAAAGGCACATACCGAACTCGACCGCCATGTGCGGCCGGCCATCAGCATCATTACCTGGATGGAGGTGCTGGTGGGTGCCGTGCCGCACGAGGAATCCGCGATCCGTCGCTGGCTGGATTCCTTCGAGCGGATCGGAGTGGATGACCAGGTGGCGGGTCGTGCCGTCGTCATCCGCAGGGAACGGCGCATCCGGCTACCCGATGCCATCATCTGGGCTTCCGCCCAGGTCCATGGGATGTTGCTGGTGTCGCGCAATCACCGGGATTTTCCCGTGGATGCCCCGGATGTGCGGGTGCCATATTGAATATGCCTGATCTCCCCGCCGCCTGGTACGTCGCCCACACCAAGCCCCGCCAGGAACGCACTGCCGCCGAACAACTGCGGCGCCAGGATTTCGAGGTCTACCTGCCGCTGTTCAAGGTCTTCCGGGAACCGGGGCGGCGCCGCCGCGCATCCGCGGCGGCTCGCGCCGCCTTGGGGCCGGACACCGGCGCCGGCGCCCGGCCAGGCGCTCATGCCGATCCGGCCCTGACCAGCCACGAGCCAATGTTTCCCCGTTACCTGTTCCTGCGGCCCACCCGGGCCACGCAGTCACTGTCCGTGGTGCGCTCCACGGTGGGCGTCAGCCGGCTGGTCATGTTCGGCCATCAGCCCGCCACCCTGGCCGATGCCGCCGTCCAGGCCATTCGCCAGGCAGAGGAATTGCGTGAAACCGCCGGCCCGGCCGACCTGAGCCCCTATCGCCCCGGCATGGCCGTGCGCCTGCAGGATCCTGCGCTGGGCGGTATCCAGGCGCTGGTCCAGTCGGTCTCCGCCGACCGCGTCACCCTGCTGCTGGAAATCCTGGGCCGCCCGCAGACCGTGCAGGTGGAATTCGGGCGGATCGCGCCGCTATAGCTGCGCGGGAGCGGCCGAGTCCAGGTCGACAGCCAGGCAGGGGGAGCGGCCGGAGTAGGGGGCATGACGGAGTCAGTAAGAAACAAGGGATGATGAATTGCAGCGGGTGGCCGTGCGCAGACGCCGGGCAAGGGCGCCGGCAACCCTTGGTCACGACATAGGGCATGGGATGAACGCATAGGCTGTACCATTCCATGAATTCTGCCATCCACTAACCGCATACCCCCATGAACATCCTGCTTACCGGCGGCACGGGCTACATCGGCAGCCACACCGCAACCGTCCTGGCGCAACAAGGCCACCGCGTCGTATTGCTCGACAACCTGTCCAACAGCAGCGAGACCGTCGTCGGCCAGCTGGCGCGCATCCTGGGCGCGGCACCGGCCTTTGTGCAGGGCGACGTGCGCGATGCGGCCTTGCTGGAGCGCGTCCTGCGCGACCACGCCATCCAGGCCGTGATCCATTTTGCCGGCCTGAAGGCGGTGGGCGAATCCGTGGAAAAGCCGCTGGAATACTTTTCCAACAACGTCCAGGGCACGGTATGCCTGCTGCAGGCCATGCGCGCCGCCGGCGTGCGCACGCTGGTCTTCAGCAGCAGCGCCACCGTCTATGGCGAGCCGCAGTACCTGCCCCTGGATGAAAACCACCCGACCGGCGCCACCAACCCCTACGGCCGCAGCAAGCTGCACATCGAGGAAATCCTGGGCGATCTGGCGGCATCCGACCCGGCCTGGCGCATCGCCTGCCTGCGGTATTTCAATCCGGTGGGGGCGCACGAAAGCGGCCTGATCGGCGAGACCCCCAGGGGTGTGCCGAACAATCTGATGCCTTATGTTGCCCAGGTTGCCACGGGCATGCGGGCCGAACTGAACGTCTTTGGAAACGATTACCCCACGACCGATGGCACCGGCGTGCGCGACTACATCCACGTCATGGACCTGGCCGAAGGCCACGCCGCGGCGCTGGGCTTCCTGGCCGCCCACACCGGCTGGCATGCCATCAACCTGGGTACCGGCCAGGGCTACAGCGTGCTGGAAGTCGTTCGTGCATTCGAGCAGGCGTCCGGGCGGGATGTTCCCTACCGGATCCAGCAGCGCCGCCCAGGCGACGTCGCCGTGTGCTACGCCAATCCTGCCAAGGCCCGTCAGGACCTGGGCTGGGCGGCTACCCGCTCGCTTGAGGATATGTGCGGAAGTACGTGGCAGTATCAGCGAGGGGCAGGAGCTTCGGGAGGCAATTGAAGCAGATGCTGGATAACGCATTCCGCAGGCTGCGCACGCTATTGGCACATAGTCTGGCCAGAAATATTGGCTGGCTGTTTCTATTCCAGATCAGTACGTATTTGTCTTTCCTGCTGGTCATTCCCTGGCTGACGCATGTACTGCCGGTTTCGGAATATGGCGCTGTCATGGCGGTCATGGCGGCAGCACAGTTCTGTTTCATCCTGACTGATTACGGATTCTCGGCCTCTGCAACCTACGAGGTTGCTCGTTGTCGTGGGGATGCAATACAGGTGCAGGACGTCATTGCTCAGGTCCATGGCGCGAAAATCTATCTTGTGGTGCTGGCCTGCCTTGGCTTGTGGCTTTTGTCCATGGTGCCGTCCTATCAAGCCCATGGGGTGCTGTTCGTCTATGCCGGATTTGCTGTCGTGTTCCAGGCCTATCAGCCAGTCTGGTTGTTGCAGGGCCTGGAAAATATGAAGGCCTATGCCATCTACATGGTGGCCGCCCGCTTCGGATTTTTGTTCATGGTCTATGCCATGGTCCGGGACGGTGGGGATGGCCCGCTGGTCATGCTGGCTTTTGCCTTGTCCAATGCGTTGGGGGCGGGGATGGGGCTATGGGCGATGCGGTATGAAGGCTACCGAGTCTTGGCGCTGTCGGTGCGGGGTGGCTTGCATTTGATGCTGCGCTCTTCGGGCTACTTCTGGGGACGCCTGGCATTTGCCTTGTATTCCTCCATGAACTCTGTTGTTCTGGGCGGCGTGTCCCTGGCGCAGACGGGGATCTTCAATGTGGCCGAACAAATCTACAAGGCCGGGCAAAGTGTGGGGGGGCCGATCAGCCAAGCCATGCTGCCGGCATTGACGCGATCCAGGAACACCCGCGTGTTGTGGAAGATGTTGCCGGCCCTGGTCGCCGTACTTGTCCTTGGCTGTGCTGCCGTAGCCTTGTTGGCACCGTGGGCGGTGCGCCTGGCCTTCGGCGAGCACTATCAGTCCTCTGTGCCTGTGCTTTATATATTCCTGCTGACTATTCCAGTCACGATTTCAGGCATGGTGCTGGGGTATCCGTGGTTTGCCGCCATGGGCAGGCCGGATCTGGTCAATCTTACTTCCGTGCTCGCAGCAGGGCTGCACGTGTGCCTTTTAGCTTTGTTATGGTGGCTGGGACAACTGACCGCTTACAATGTGGCCTGTTGCGTTCTGGCGACTGAGTTCTTCATGTTGCTGCTGCGCCTGGCACTGGGCTGGAGACTGGTTCGGATACCTTCACCCAAGTAGACTGCCAGAGCCATTCCCCCGTTATTTCCCTTGTCCATGTCTTCTGCACCCAAAGTCTGCCTGCTAATACCTTATTTCGATGCGGACGCAGGTTTGCTGACGGCCTTGTCGTCTGTCGAGTCAGACAGTCTGCTGCCTGATGTCTGTGTGGTGGATGATGGAAGCCAGCGTGTTCCTGCTCGGGATGTATTGGCCAGATACACTGGGCCGCTCTCCGTCCATTTGATCGAACTGCCACGCAATCTAGGGATTGAGCATGCCTTGAACGCTGGCCTGGACTATTGTATTGATCGGTACCCCTATATTGCCCGACTGGATTGCGGGGACCGGAATATTGGCCAACGCCTGGCGAAACAGCTGGCGTATCTGGAAGACCACCCTGACCATGCTCTGATCGGCGGCTGGGCTAACTTTGTCGATCTGGATGGACGGCTGCTATTCACTTTGAAGCATCCCGTCGATGCGCGCGCAATCAGGAAAAGAATTTTTCTGAATGCGCCGTTTACGCATCCTGCCGTAATGATGCGGTCGGCTGCTCTTAAAGAGGTTGGTTTCTATCCTGACAACTATCCGGCGGCAGAAGACCTGGCCTTGTTCTTCAAGATCGTCAGGAAATATCCAACAGCGAACTTGCCATATCCTGTGGTGATGTGTGAAGTAAATCCTGATGGCATTTCAACCGTCCGCCGTAAGACCCAGATAAAAAGTCGGATTCGTCTGATTTTGCATAATTTTGACGGTTCCTTCATGGCTTTTGTTGGGTTTGTGCGGGGCGTAGTGACGTATTGCCTGCCCAGGGGATTCACTATATTTTTCAACCGTGTGCGGTCCATCATACGGCGTGGTAAAGGTGGCCCGAGATGATTTATATCGCCGCTTGGTGCTTTTGCCTTGTAATGCTGCTGTGCTCAGTCCGGTTTCCAGACCATGCGCGTTGGCACTGCACGCTGGCTGTCTGTGTGGTGGGGGTCGTCGCTATCTTCCGGGGGGCAACGGGAACAGATACAGTTGCGTATGAACAGTTGTCCATGCAGGTTCGTGAGTCAGGCATCTTTACCGTAGGGGTTGAACCGTTCTTTGGCCTGCTGCTGAAAGCCCTGCAGCAAACTGGATTGGCAGATACTGGGGTGGTGCGCCTGGTCTCGGGGCTTGAGGTTGCCCTGTTGCTAGCCTATGTGTGGCGGTCTGTGCCCAATGAGCAATATTTGCTTTTGTCGGTAATCTTGCCTGTTTTCTTCTACGAATTCTCTATGAATGCGCTGCGTATCGGATTGGCGTCCATTCTGTTTCTGTGCGCCATGCAATGGGTTGCCCGGCAGCGCCAGCTTGGGACGACATCGTTGGCACTGGCTGTGGCCTCTTGTGTAACACACTATACTGCTGTCTTATATCCAGTGTTTCTGGTCTCCACGCTGCGTCGCTGGTCCTTCAGATTCTTGTTGGGCGGGGCGATTCTGTGCGGATTGGCTGTGATCGCCGTCATTCTGATGAATTCTGCGTATCTAATATCGCGTCTGCATTCTTATAGTGCCTTCCCTGCGCCATCACGTTTCAGTGGGCTGGCTTCTATTGTTCAAAACGCGGCGGTGTCGATGGCCATCTGGAAAAGCACGTTGTCGCATGGTCAGAAGTTGCGCCTGTTATCTGCCATGTGGCTAGTAGCAGCATGTTTCTTTGGGGTTGTGCAGTTTTCATACGCTGGCCTGAGGTTGCTGGAGCTCGTTGTCTTTATTGCGCCCCTGGCAACGGTGTACGCCCATGAGATAGAGGGGAAGTTAATGAATGCATCAGCCAGGATCTGGCTGTTCGCATTCGGACTGGTATCGATGGTGTTTGTGTTTCGTCGCTTTCTGGTTGAATCCCCTGATTCGCTGGCGCCCTTTTTGCCATATCGTTTGATTTTTTCATGAAAATCCTGCATGTTGTCGAAGCCTGGCATGGGGGCATTGCCTCGTACGTGGATGCCTTGATCCGTGCGCAGATGGGTCAGGGACATCAGGTCGTGCTGGCTGCGGATTCGCAGATGTTGGCCGCTGATCCGCGCGACCTGCCGTGCGCCATAGATTCCTATCCTGCAAGTCGAAATCCTGCTCGTTTCCCAGCTGTTCGGGCAACGCTTGCCATCATTTTGGCGCGACATGCACCGGATATCGTGCATGTGCACAGCACATTTCCCGGCGTCTATACGCGCTTCCCACATGCACTGCACCCGCGCATTATTTACACCCCCCATGGCTGGAGTTTTCTGAAAAAGGATAGTCCGGCCTGGGTTCGTTGGGGCTACGGGCGGGTGGAAAGGTGGCTGGCGTCACGGGCACGTGTCGTCATGTGCATGTCGTTCGAGGAATTGAATCGGGCGCGTGCTTTGGGGATTGATCCGGATCGTTTGACCATGATCCACACTGGCATCAATGACTGCTTTGCAGAAGCAATCAATTCGAATCAGGCAGCCGGGGTGCAGGGAGATCGGGGTTTGAACATCGGTTTTTTTGGCCGATTGGATTATCAAAAGGGAGCAGATCTTCTGCCTGCCTTGGCGGATCGTTTGGCGACTGACTCAACTTTGCATGTGTTCGGATCCGAAGTGCGTGGGCGGCGGCCCTTGCAGCCACATCCCCGGATAAGGCGGTACGGCTGGGTGGCGCACGAAGCCCTGGCGGCTCACATGGTAAGCATGGATGTGATCATCATTCCTTCGCGTTGGGAAGGCTTTTCACTGACAGCATTAGAAGCCTTGCGGGCCGGGGTGCCGATCATTGTGTCGAACCTGACCTCGTTGTCCGAGGTCGTCGTTCATGGCTACAACGGATTGATCATGCATGACTTTTCGGCTGAGCACCTGGCAGGCCTGCTCGTGGGCCTGTCGATCCAGGATTGTCGCCGCATGGGGCATAACGCGCGGCGAGTCTTCCAGGAAGCCTTCACTTTCGATCGTTTCCATCGTCAGGTTATGGCCTTGTATCAAGCTGTTTTATCCGATTGATGCCCGGCTTCGGCTGCCATCCGGGCCTGCCTCATGGCGCCCCATAGAATGATCACTGCCAATAGATAAAACATGATTCCGTTATTGCGGCGCAATACCACCTGAGTCAGGCAGAAGCACAGGTAAGACACGACGACCGATGTGCCGCAAAAGGCCAGCACTTTTACGGTCAGGTCCGAGTCACGCAGTCGGCGCCCGAAATGACACAGGGGTACGGCGTATAGTGCCAGCAAAGCCAGCAATCCTGGCAGGCCGGTAAACACCCAGGCCTGCAGGTAGTTGTTGTGCAGATTGTCATTGAATTCCAGGGCGATCGGGGTCAGTTTGCCGGCTTCTATCTGTCCCTGCAGAGCCTGAGTGTAGTCCCGCAGGTTCCACCCCATCAGGGGGTGTTGTTGCAGGTTGGTCAAAGCACCGCGCCACATTTCAAAGCGGGCACCGATCGAGGTGTCGGTATTGGATTGCTGGTACAGCGTGATGTCCTGCACGCCGCGCTCGTAGCGAGCCCGTAGCGGGCTGTCCGGCATGGCGAAGATGCCTGCTATGACCACAGCTGCTGCCAGGGCAATCAGCATCAGACGAAGTGCATTGCGCCGGGATAGAAAGGCGGCCAGGAACACCAAAACCACCGGCGGCAGGGCAACCCAGCTGCCCCGGCTGCCGCCCAGGATCACGCTATACAGGCCACAGACAATGCCGAGCGCGAAGGCCAATTGCCAGTGCCTGGCATGCCGGCCTTGCGTGGGAGCCCAATACAATCCCCCCACACAGAAAATGGTGAACACCAGTGTCAGATTACTAAAATGGATGATGTTAAGGAAACCCGCCGCTCGCTCCCAGCCCTGAAACTCCACCTGCCACCAGGCCAAGGGTGCAGACAGCACCACGCCCAGGACGATGCCGGCCCACAGGATCGGCAGCCGGATGGGGCAGGATCTGAGCATCAGAAAAATCGGCACGGCCAGCAAGGCGCGAAAGTATTGGTCGACATCGGTCGGGTTGTTGCCCAACCACCAGGTCATGAGTGACGGGACGGCAAAATAGGCTACAAGCGCAGCAATCAGGGTGTGGTCGGCGGACTCCCAGGGTGTGAGCCGTGGGTTGGTTGCAAGATAGTACGCACTGCCCACCAGCAGCAGTACCGCGCCATAGGAGTAGCCTGATGGAATGGCGAACATGGCCGCAAAGAAAACGAACACTCCCCAGGACGTGAGCAACCGGACGGGCAAAGGGATTGAGTCGTGTGGCATATCGCTACATAAGAGACGGGAAAGGGCTAGTGTAGAAGAATTGCCCTGCGCCCGAACGGATTAAAATCCCCGCACTGCCTGGCGACCGGATACCGATTGCATGTCTCCCCCATTTGTTCCTCCCCCTACGCTTGCCGAACGCTATCCCATTGCCCTACTGGCCGGCATGGTCGAGTTTGCGCTGGTCCTGCTTGGTGGGTGGAGCGCCTATGTGGTCCGGTTCGGCGAGCTGACGCTGCATGCCCCCTATCTGGCGGGAATCGTCATCATGGCGGGAACCGTCGTGCTGGTCCAGGCCCTGGCCGGTTGCTATCAGTCATGGCGCGGCGCCAGCCTGCTGCGCCAATTGGGGCGCGTCTACAGCGCCTGGCTGCTGGCGTTGGCCATCCTGGCCAGCCTGGCGGTGCTGCTGCATGTCTCTGGCCATTATTCCCGGATATGGTTTGTCGTGGGAGCGGGGTTTGGCGTACTGGCCGTGACGGCATTTCGCCTTTGTATGTACGTCGCGTTGCGGCGCGCACGTGCGCGCGGGCAGAACTTGAAGCGTGTCGTGCTGATCGTGGCACAGCAAGGGGCTCCGGCCATCCAGGCCAGGATGCATGAGTTGCCCGAATACGGTTATCAGGTCACGCAAGTGATTGCGCTGGAATCCACGCCCGACTGGGACGGTGCCTTGGTAGCGGCGGTTCAGGCTGCCGGGGCGCACGAGCTGTGGCTTTGCCTGCCGTTGGAGGCGGGTGCAATGATCCGGCGGATCGTGCATGCGGTCCGGAATCTGTTGGTCGATGTGCGGTATATCCCCGACCTGAGCGATATGCCCTTGCTGAACCAGCAGGTCGGAGAAGTCGCGGGGATGCTGACGCTGGACCTGAATCGCAGCCCGATGGCTGGGCCCATGCGCTGGATCAAGCGAGCCGAAGACCTGATCGTGGGCGGGGTGCTGTCCATCCTGGTCCTGCCGGTATGCCTGGTGGTGGCGCTGGCCGTCAAGCTCAGTTCGCCCGGGCCTGTGCTGTTCAAGCAGTATCGCACCGGCATCAATGGCCAACGGTTCAAGGTTTATAAATTCCGTTCGATGTCGGTGCATCATGAAGCAGACGGCACTGTGACTCAGGCACGGCATGGCGATCCGCGCGTGACGCGGGTGGGTGCCTTCCTGCGGCGTACCAGCCTGGATGAATTACCGCAGTTCTACAACGTGCTGCAAGGGCGCATGTCGATCGTCGGACCTCGTCCGCATGCGCTTTCCCATAACGAGTATTACAAGGATCTGGTTGAATCCTACATGCAGCGCCATAAGGTCAAGCCCGGGATCACTGGCTGGGCCCAAGTCAATGGCTATCGGGGAGAAACGGACACCCTGGAAAAAATGGAAAAACGGGTGGAGTATGACCTTTGGTACATCAATAACTGGTCCCTGGCGCTGGATATAAAAATCATCGTCATGACCGTGTTCAAGGGCTTCATCAACCGGCAGCCTTGACCCGTCTTAATTCCACGGCACTCCATTCCCCCGCACCCAATCGTTTCCTGTAAAACAGACTTGTCACATTCAGTGACATATATCAAGCTGACAGGAGACAAAAATGTCCATCTTCAAGACGATCCGGGTGCGCTTCATCCAGGTGCTGTGCTGCCTGAGCCTGCCGCCGCCGGGTCTGGTCCTGGCATTGCCCGAGGCGCCGTGGGATGATTCCCCGGCGCCTTTTGTCATGCGTGGCGAACCGATCGCCGTCGCGGAAGATCAGTGCATCGAGTGGGGGCTGCTGCTGGAAAGCGCCAGCGGGTTCCAGGTGGCCGAAGGCCGCACACTGCGGTTGACGGGCCCCATCCTGGGGCACCCGGTCGATCCCTGGCTGCCCATCCCGTTCTGGAAGCTGGGCGGCGGCCACCTGGATCTGGCGGGCGCCAGCTCCACGACCGGCCAGATCGTCCTGGCCGAAGGCAGCCTGGGCCTGGCGCACGACCAGGCCCTGGGCTCGCCGGTCAACAGCCTGGAAATGACGGCAGGCACGCGGCTGGAACTGCATCCCGGCATCCGCATCGAGCAGATCCTGCAAGTGCGTTCCGCCGCGGGGGCACAAACGCTGCCGGTGCACTGGGGCCTGCCGCCCATCGCCGGCCTGGGCACCGACGCCGTGTGGCGCGTTGCATCCGGCGAAGCCACGCTGGCGGGCAATATCCAGGCCGAAGCGCCCATCGTCAAGGATGGCGCCGGCACCCTGCGCCTGGCGGGCGTCGGCTTCAGCCCCGGCCGTGATCTCCTGACCGTGGCGCAGGGCGGCCTGCGGGTCGACCAGTTGTGGTGGGGGCCGGTGCTGACGCACCCCGGCACCGTGCTGTCCGGTGCGGGCCTGGTGGATGATGCCCGCGTGGCCGGGCTGCTGCACCCTGGCGCGCCGGACAGTACAGGCACCCTGCTGATCGGCCAGCGGCTGGCCTTGCTGCCAGGCGCCCAGACCCGCATCCGCATCGATGCAGGCGGCCAGGCCGATCGCATCTGGTCATTTGGTACGGTACGCCTGGGTGGCGGCTTGCTGATCGAGCCGTCGCCTGGCGTATGGACGCCCGATCGCCGCTGGGTCATTGTGCAGGCCGACGGCGGCCTGGAATACGGGCCCGATGGGGGCATGGATCCCGTACCCGGCGATGGACGCCATACCCACGTTGCCAGCACACTGCGCTACCTGGATCCCGTCTTGAGCTATGGCCCCACCACCGTCACCCTGGGCCTGCGGTACAACACGCGGGGGCTGAACACGGCCGATGCATCCTGGCGCGGGGCCGTGCTGGACGACAGCCGTTTCCTGCGGGAATCCGCGCTGACACACACGGCCAGCGGCCGGGTCTGGGCACAGGGCTGGGCCGCCAATACGGAACGGCAAAGCGCCCATGGCCTGCCCGCAGACGACCGGGATGCCCGCGGCCTGCAGATCGGTGTCAGCCGCCCAGCGGGATCGGATGGTTTCCTGGCGGCCTTCGTGGGCACGCAGGACACCCGCCTGGCGAGCCTGGGGTCGGCCCGGCCTTCGGCTGCCGCTGGCGGTACATACCATCTGCGGGATCGAGCCATGCACCTGGGCCTGGGCGCCAGCCTGGCGCGCCCAGGCTGGCGTCTGGCCCTGGGAGCGGCGCATTCCTGGCACCGGGCCAAGCTGAGCCGCCAAGCCGATCCAAGCGAGGCCGCGCTGCACAGCCGCCTCGCTGCGCGGCTGGCCCAGGCCTGGGCGCATATGGAGCCGAAGGAGCCATTTGCCCTGAGTTCATGGCAATGGATGCCCTATGCCCAGGCGGCCTGGCTGCGCCTGCATCGCCCCGCCGTGCAGGAAAGCGACGGGCTGGCCGCCGTGACGCTGGATGCCGAGACCGACCGCCGCTGGCTGGGGAAACTGGGGATCAGGGTCGAGCGCCCGTGGCCCACGCCGCATGGCGAAGCCCGGATGACCCTGGACCTGGGCGTGCGCCGCCTGTGGGGCGGATCGAACTTGAGTAGCAGCCAGGCCTATCGGGCCGACCCCGGGCCGCGCTTCGAGGTCAAAGGCCTGCCCCTGCCGCATTACGCCCTGAGTCTGGATCTGCGCGTGCAGGCCCCCGTGGCACGGCGCACACACGCCGTACTGGCTTACACGGGCCAGCACGGGGGCGGGCAAAGACAGCATGGGATCTGGCTGGGGGTGTCGGGCAGTTTCCGATAAATCCTGTGGCCATTCTTCTGTTTTAGTGCCAGGCCAGGTGATGTATCATCGCGTTCATCCGATGAACATCGCCTGGCGCTTGCTGACCGTATCACAGCACGGCGGTAGCGTGTCTGAAATCCTGGAATCTTGCTTCATGGCCCACTATCAACACGAAACCGCCATCGTCGATCCCGGCGCGCAGGTCGGCGAAGGATCCCGCATCTGGCATTTCGTCCACGTCTGCGGCGGCGCCCGCATCGGCGCGGGCGTGTCCCTGGGCCAGAACGTCTTCGTCGGCAACAAGGTCGTCATCGGCGACCGCTGCAAGATCCAGAACAACGTTTCTGTCTACGATAACGTCACCCTGGAAGAGGGCGTGTTCTGCGGCCCCAGCATGGTGTTCACCAACGTCTACAACCCCCGGTCCCTGATCGAACGCAAGGACGAATACCGCGACACCCTGGTCAAAAAGGGCGCCACCCTGGGCGCCAATTGCACCGTCGTCTGCGGCGTCACCATCGGTGAATACGCCTTTGTCGGCGCGGGCGCCGTCGTCAACAAGGACGTCAAGCCCTACGCCCTGATGGTCGGCGTTCCCGCCCGCCAGATCGGCTGGATGAGCGAACACGGCGAACAGCTGGACCTGCCCCTGAGCGGCAACGGCGAGACCACCTGCGCCCATACCGGCGCCACCTACCGCCTGACCGATGGTCAGTGCGTCCGCCTTTGATTTTCATCTTACGTTCACCAACTACCATGCAATTCGTCGACCTGCAGGCCCAGTACCAGCGCCTGAAATCCGAAATCGACGCCGGCATCCAGCGCGTGCTGGCCCACGGCCAGTTCATCCTGGGGCCGGAAGTCGCCCAACTGGAAGAGCGCCTGGCTGACTACACCGGCGCCAAACACTGCATCACGGTGTCCAACGGGACCGACGCCCTGCAGATCGCCCAGATGGCCCTGGGCATCGGTCCGGGCGACGAGGTCATCACCCCGGGCTTCACCTACATCGCCACCGCCGAGACCGTCGCCCTGCTGGGCGCCAAGCCCGTCTACGTCGATATCGACCCGCGCACCTACACCCTGGATCCGGCCAGGCTGGAAGCCGCCATCACCCCCCGGACCCGTGCCATCATCCCCGTGTCCCTGTACGGCCAGTGCGCCGACATGGATGCCATCAATGCCATTGCTGCCAAGCACGGGCTGGCAGTCATCGAGGACGCGGCCCAAAGCCTGGGCGGCCACTATAAAGGCCGCAAGAGCGGCAATCTGTCCACCATCGCCTGCACCAGCTTTTTCCCCAGCAAGCCCCTGGGCTGCTATGGGGACGGCGGCGCGATCTTCACCAACGACGATGCCCTGGCCGTCGTGCTGCGCCAGATCGCCCGCCATGGCCAGGACCGCCGCTATCACCACATCCGCGTCGGCGTGAACGGCCGCCTGGACACCCTGCAAGCTGCCATCCTGCTACCGAAGCTGGCCGTGCTGGACGACGAAATCGCCGCCCGCCAGCGCGTGGCGGACACCTATACCCGTTTGTTCAATGCCGCTGGCATCCAGGCCACCCCGGTCATCGAAGCCCACAACGTCTGCGCCTGGGCGCAGTACACCGTGCAGATCGATGGGCGCGACGCCGTGCAGGCCGCGCTGAAGGACGCCGGCATCCCCACCGCCGTC
>NZ_JAVERO010000188.1:0-3262 GCF_034007085.1 Castellaniella sp.
AATAGGCATCGGCAGCGTGGACGGCAGCCTGTTCGTGCCGCACGAGCACGTGCTGGAATTTATCCTGCTTGTAGATTGCGTCGTAGATGTAGAGGACCGCGCCGCCTGGGTAGCCGAACACGTGGTCCACGCCTTCCTCGATGAGACAACGCACGACGATGTCGGCGCCATTGAGTTCCATGATGGTTCCTTTCTTGACCCGTATCGAGCACCAAGCGGCCATCGAAGACCTGGGCCAGTACCAGCACCCCGCCACATGATCCGACGCTGGGCGATTCACGGAATCGCTTTGCCCGGACACATCGCGGGACCAATCTGTACCCCTTGACACCAGATACTCGCGCCTTCAGGCGCAATGTGGTGGAAATGGACGCCCCGGACCGCGCTTGTGACACATCCTGGAGCATGAAAACGGAAGACGAAAAAAACCGGGTGTGTGGCCCGGGAGCGTTCGCCGCATCGGGTGGCCGCGATGGGGCCAGCCGAAGACTTAATTTACCGCGTTGCAACATGCGGCGCAAGCGGGGCACAGCGCCAGCCAGCCATGCCCATGCGCCCCGTCATGGCGACACGTCACAGCCCCCGATTGCAGCAAATCAAACAGCCCCCTGATTCCGGTCCCATGCGCATTGCTCCGCCCCTGGTTCTTTCCTACACTGCCAGTTTCGTTATATATACAAATCTATAGCGCCATAACAATGAATCTGCACAGCAAACACTCACCGCTGGGGCTTGCCCTGCTGGTGGCTCTGGGCCTGTGGGGAGGGGCCTCTGCAGCCGCCGGCACCGGATCTCAAACCGCCGACGACACCGTCCGTTCGCTGGCGCCGGTCGAAATCCAGGGCGAACATGCCCGTGAACCCATCGCCCCTGCCCCCTCAGGAGACACCATCACACGCGTCAACGCCGAAGGCATCCGCCTGTTCGGCGGCCCGGCCCAGAGCAATCCATGGACGGCCCTGCGAGCCGCCCCTTCCGTCAACTTCCAAAGTGCCGACCCCTATGGCCTGGGCCGCCCATCCAGCCTGAGGCTCAGGGGCAAGAGCTCGACGCACATCGGCAGGACTCTGAATGGCCTGCCGATCGCAGGCGAACCGGGGTTCGCCAACGGCAAAGGCGGGGCCGATCTGGTCGACCTCGAAAACCTGAGCAGCATCAGCCTGACCCGCGGCCCCGTTGCTGCCGACCGCGGATTCGGCTTTTCCAATTCCGGGGTCGTCGATTCGGAATTGCGCTGGCCGGAACACCGCTTCAGCGCCCAGGCCGCACAGTCGTTCGGCACCTATGATTTCCGTCGCACATTCGTGCGTCTGGACACCGGCGACCTGGGTAGCCATGCGGCCCGTGCCTTTGTCTCGGTATCCGACACGCTGGCCGATCAATGGCGCGGTCCGGGCGACTCCCGCCGCACCAACATCGAAGCCGCCATCGCCCTGGACATTTCGCCCAGGATCCAGGCCAAGCTCTACGGCGTCCATCACCAGATCCGCTGGCATTCGAATCGCGCCCTGAGTCACGCCCAGGCACAGGACGAATCCCAGTACGAAGACATCGTCTACAACGACCGCTTGACCGGCAACGCCAAGGACGATGTGTTCTATTACCAGTTCAACCGCCAGGACCTGACCAACAAGGCCCTGATCGGCGATGTGCGCATCGCCCTGGGCGATCACGATCAAATCGTGTTCAAGCCCTACTACTGGCAGGAAAAAGGCTGGGTGCTTTCGGGCAGCGCCAACGAACTGGGCAAGGGCAAGCCCGGTGTGAACCGCTGGAACGTCGATCACGACAACTACGGCTTCGACCTGCATTACGAATCCCGGCCGGACTGGGGTGAATGGCGGGTCGGCTACTGGTATCAATCCAGCGAGGCCCCGCCCCCGCCCACTGACCGCGCATCCTACGAAATCCAGCCGGACGGCTCGCTGGCGTTCCGTCAATGGAGCACGCTGGCCGAGACCACCCGCCACAAGTACATGAACCCATATGCGACGGTCACCTGGCAGTACGGTCCGGTCGAACTCAGCGGTGGCCTGCGCTACATGCAATACAAGGACCCCTCCTTCCAATACTTCGAAGCCGACGGGGTGACGCCCAGCCCGGACATGTATTCCAAAGGCCGCACCTACCGGTCCTGGCTGCCCAATGCCGGCATCGCCTGGCACATCACGCCAGACCTGCTGGCCAGTGCCCATTATGGGCGCACCTATGGCCGGCAGAACTGGGGCTCGGTCGCCAGCACCTACACCCAGAACAAGGCCGCCTTCCAGGCGGCCGGGCTGCACTTCAACGACATCTGGAATGGTCTGCGGCCTGAACAATCGGACAACTACGACCTGGGCCTGCGCTACAGCTTCCCTACGGGCTACATCGCCTCGACCCTGTACTACACCCGCTACAAGCACAAGCAGCTGAACATGTTCGATCCGGACATCAACGTGTCCTATCACCAGTCAGCCGCACGCGCGACCGCCAAGGGGCTGGAACTGGAACTCGGCCTGAACCCTGTCTCCGATCTCGACGTCTATCTGTCCTGGTCCTGGAACAAGGCATCCTATGACGATGACATCGCCACCAAGGCCGGCACCGTCATCCCGGTCGGCGGCAAGCAGATGCAGGATTCGCCCCGCCATATGGCCAAGGCCACTGCGGTCTGGCGGCCGGGCGCCTGGACCCTGATGCTGGCAGCCAATCACATCGGCTCGCGTTTCGGCGATACCGAAGAAAAAGAACGGGTCGCCAGCCATACCGTGTTCGATGCCGGGGTCTCCTATGATTTCAGCCGGTTCATGGGCATCCGTGATGCCTCTCTGGGGCTGACGGTCTCGAACCTGTTCGACAAGCGCTACATCGGCGTCATCAACAGTTCCGACTACACGGTAGGCGGCAAGCCCAGCTACTACCCTGGCGCACCTCGGACCGTCGTCCTGGCCCTGTCCGGGCGGTTCTGAACCCATGGCCCACGCGTCTGCAGCTGCACACCCCGTCCTGCTGACCCTCACGGGCCTGCTGGCCGGCGGCATCATCCTGGCCCTGGGTCAGGGAGATTTCCCGATCCCTCCCGGCCAGGTCGCCGCCCTGCTCTGGACACCTGCGCCGGACCAGGCTGCCAGCGACGTCATCTGGTCGATCCGGCTGCCCCGGATCGCCGCCGCCGTGCTCACCGGGGCCAGCCTGGCGGCGGCAGGCGCTGCGTACCAGACCCTGTTTCGCAACCCCCTGGCCTCCCCCGCCCTGCTGGGCGTGTCTGCCGGCGCGGGTT
>NZ_JAVERO010000030.1:0-21904 GCF_034007085.1 Castellaniella sp.
AGGTGTCCTTGGCGTAGGCGTCGTTGTTGGTGTAGGCGTCGGCGCCGTTTTTGCCGGCGAAATAATTGCCCCGCTTGCGGTAGCTGTAGGCCAGCAGGGCGTCGGTGTGGTCGTTGCGCCCCGCGATGGCGAACATGAAGCTCTTGTCCTGGAAATTCATGGCGTCCCCGCTGCTGCGATTGCGCGGCACGGGCTGGGGGATGTTGACCGCGTAGTCCGAACCCAGCGTCGCGCCCGGGATGTCGCGGTAGTCCTTGCCGAAATAGCTGTTGGCGTCGACGGCGGGCGCGATCGTGTTGCCGGAGGTCTCCAGCTTGACTTCGAGGCCCAGGCTGTCGCCGTCGGGGATGATGTCGGACGGGTTGATGGTGCGCACGTTCACTGCGCCGCCGATGCCGCTCTTGATGCCCCGGGAGAGCGACGGGCCCTTTTCCACCTCGATGCTGCGGAACAGGGCGGGGTCCACGTAGTTGCGGTTGCCGGCGCCGTAGACCTGCAGCCAGACGTTGACGGACTGCTCGGTGCCGTCCACCGTCAGCGGCACCCGGCCTTCGCCCGACAGCCCGCGGATGTTCGGAGTGATCGACGCCCCGTTGCGCGAATCCATGCTGTAGACGCCGTTCATGCCCTTGAACACGTCGGCGGGATTGGTGGTCTGGTAGCGGTCCAGTTCCTTGCGGTCGACGTAGAGGTTGGTGACGTTCTTGCGGAACACGTTTTCATGCCCCTGGACGTCCGGGTCCCGGATGCCCCGGACGCGGACCGGCGCGAGCGCCTTGACGGCGGTGTCATCCGTGGCCGCTTTGTCTGCGGTTTCGGCCGTGCCTTGAAAGGGGAGGGCGGTCTGCGCGCTGTCGGCGGGGACGGCGTGCGCAAAAGCAGGGGCGTCGGCCGCCAGACACAGGGCGGCGAGGGCGGTCAGGACGGTTGACCCGGCGGCTTGCGACGCGGGCGCGGTTTTCTCGAAGAACATGATGCGGGCCACGAAAAGGAGACAAAGGGCGCCGCGCGCGCCGGCGGGACCGGCGGGCGGCTTTTGGTCGTACCTTACGGCGGGGACAATCTAAATGAGAATGATAATTATCAAGTATTGTTTTCCCGAATCTGGGCTGCACCAGCGAGAAATCGGTGACGGTTCCTGCGCGGGCACGGCGATTTCCGGCCCCGATTCCCCAGGCCGGGTAAAATCCAGGCAACGTCCCCGCACGGACGCTTCCCCGGATCCGTGGCGGGACACCCGCACGATCGGATCCTGTGCCGTTCTCTTAGGATCTGCTGTGCCCGAACTGAAAAACGACACCTTCCTGCGCGCCCTGCTGCGCCAGCCCGTGGCCTACACCCCGATGTGGATGATGCGCCAGGCCGGGCGCTACCTGCCTGAATACAACCAGACCCGGGCGCAGGCCGGTTCCTTCATGGGACTGGCCCAGAATCCGGAATACGCTTGTGAGGTCACACTGCAGCCGCTGCGGCGTTTCGACCTGGATGCCGCCATCCTGTTTTCCGACATCCTGACCGTGCCCGACGCGATGGGCCTGGGCTTGCAGTTCGTCGCGGGCGAAGGGCCGCGCTTTGATCGCCCGCTGCGCGACGAGGCGGCCATCCAGGCTTTGCAGGTGCCCGACCTGGACCGCCTGCGCTACGTGTTCGATGCCGTGTCGCTGATCCGCCGCGAACTGAACGGTTCAGTGCCGCTGATCGGCTTTTCCGGCAGTCCCTGGACCCTGGCCTGTTACATGGTCGAAGGTCAGGGCAGTGCCGACTACCGCCAGATCAAGACGCTGCTGTACAGCCGCCCCGATCTGCTGCATCGCATCCTGTCGATCAATGCCCAGGCCGTGCAGGCCTATCTGAACGCCCAGATCCAGGCGGGCGCCCAGGCGGTGATGGTGTTCGACAGCTGGGGCGGGGTGCTGGCCGACGGCTTGTTCCAGCAGTTTTCCCTGACCTACACCCGCCAGGTGCTGGATGGTCTGATTCGCGAACACGATGGCCAGCGGGTGCCGGCCATCGTCTTCACCAAGGGCGGTGGCCAGTGGGTCGAGGACATTGCCGCCACCGGCTGCGATGCCGTGGGCCTGGACTGGACGGCCAATCTGGCCGCTGCGCGGCGCCGGGTCGGTGACCGGGTGGCCCTGCAGGGCAACCTGGACCCCATGACGCTGTTCGGCGGCGAGGCCGCGATCCGCGCCGAAGTCCGGCGAGTGCTGGCCGATTTCGGGCCGGTCGGGTCTGGGGGCCACGTCTTCAATCTGGGCCATGGGATTTCCCAGCACACGTCCCCAGAGGCCGTCTCGGTCCTGGTGGACGAGGTTCACACGGCCAGCCGCGCGTATCATGAGACATGACGCCTGCCGGCCGTTTGAAGTGCAAAGTCACGGTGGGCGCGGCTCTTGGGGCTTTGTGCTTATGCACATACAGTCCGGGGATCAGGGTTTACGAGCACTATTGAAGATAGATTCTCGGTATGCGCCGTAAATTATTGTTTTAAATCAATAAATTGACTTTATTTGAGAATTATCAAGAGACTTGACCATTTCGGCGGTTTGATATTGACCCCTTTATACGGTGATTCTCCACAAAGTTATCCACAGGCTGAATGCGATCGCTCGGCCGTGGCGCGGGCATGGCGGTGAAACGCCCTGTGGACAAGGCTTGTGGCGTTGTGGGCGGTGTCGATACCCCGGCCCCGGCCCCGGCGCAGGCGGCTGCGCCGCCCGCTGACAGTGGGGCGACGGTCTATCTGGCCGTGGCGCTGGATGTGCCGCTGCCGGGCCTGTTCGATTATTCTCATGACCGGCCCGTGGCGCCGGGGGTGCGCGTGCGGGTGAAATTCGGCCGCCGGGCCATGGTCGGCATGGTGTGGGCCGTGCGCGATGCGCCCGCTGTGGCGGCGGACCGGGTCCGGCCCATCGACGCCGTGCTGGATGACCTGCCGCCCATGCCGGATGACTGGCTGCGCCTGGCAGAATTTGCCGCACACTATTACCACCGGCCCTTGGGCGAGGTGCTGCTGCCAGTGCTGCCGCCGCCCCTGCGCAAGCCCGCTGCCTATACCGGGGCGCGTTCGGCCGGTGGGCCGGTCTGCCGGGCCGATCGGCGGCCGCAGCCAGCACGCGCGCGCAAGTCGCAGAACATCGCACAACTGAATGCAGACCGGCAGGCGCCCGATGGCGCTGCCGTGCCGCAGGATACCGATCCGGTGGCGGACTCCGATGGCCCGGCCCTGACCGATGCCCAGGTCCGCGCCCTGGCGGGTCTGGAGGACCTGCTGGCGGCCGGGGCCGGTGTGGCGTTGCTGCATGGCGTGACGGGCAGTGGCAAGACCGAACTGTATTTGCGTCTGGCGCGGCAGGTGATGGCGGCGGGCCGGCAGGTGCTGCTGCTGGTGCCGGAAATCAATCTGACCCCGCAGCTGGAACACAGCGTGCGGACGCGCCTGGGCGATTCGTTGGCAGTGATCCATAGCCGTCTGTCCGAAGGCGATCGCCTGCGGGCTTGGCTGCGGGCGTCTCGCGGCCAGGCCGATATCCTGCTGGGCACGCGCCTGGCGTTGTTCACCCCGTTGCCGCGCCTGGGGCTGATCGTGGTCGACGAGGAACACGATGCGTCCTACAAGCAACAGGACGGCCTGCGCTATTCGGCACGTGATCTGGCGGTGTGGCGCGGCCACGACCTGGGCATTCCGGTGCTGCTGGGGTCGGCCACGCCGTCGCTGGAAACCTGGCGGCATGCGCAGGCCGGCGATTATCAGTTGCTGTCCTTGCCGGATCGCGCCCAGGCCCAGCCTTTGCCGGAAATCCGTCTGGTGGACACGCGCCGCGCCCGCCTGGAACAGGGCTTCACGCCGCAGTTGCTGGATGCGCTGGCCGCCCGGCTGGCCCAGGGCGGGCAGAGCCTGGTGTTCATCAATCGGCGTGGCTATGCCCCCGTGTTGCGCTGCCCGTCTTGCGCCTGGGTCAGTGATTGCCGTCGCTGCACGGCGCACATGGTGCTGCATCGCCTGGGGGGGCGCCATATCCTGCAATGCCACCATTGTGGCGATTCCATGCCGGTGCCGCGTGCCTGCCCCGATTGTGGCGACCCGGACATCCAGCCCATGGGGCGGGGTACGCAGCGGGTCGAGGAATTCCTGGCCGAACGTTTTCCTGGGGCGCGGATCCTGCGCATCGATGCCGATGCGACCCGTCTCAAGGGCAGCGCCGAGGCCCTGTTCGCCCAGGCGCATGCCGGCCAGGCCGACATCCTGGTCGGCACGCAGATGGTGTCCAAGGGTCATGATTTCGCCCGCCTGGGTCTGGTCGGGGTGCTGAATGCGGATGCCATGCTGTTTTCCCAGGATTTCCGTGCGCCGGAACGGCTGTTCGCGCAGCTGATGCAGGTGGCTGGCCGGGCGGGCCGGCGCGAAGGCGGTGCCCAGGTGATCGTGCAGACCGATTATCCCGAACAGGCGGTCTATCAGGCATTGTTGCGGCATGACTATGCGCGTTTTGCCGCCTGCGCACTGGAAGAACGCCGGGATCTGGGCCTGCCGCCGTTTTCCAACCAGGCGTTGCTGACGGCGCAGGCGGTCCGGGTGCGCGATGCGCTGGATTTCCTGGCGGCAGCGCGGGCACGGGCGCGGACGCTGCCCGAATCCGCCGGGGTGCGCATCCATGATCCCGTGCCGCTACGCATCGTGCGCGTGGCGCGCATCGAGCGCGCCCAGCTGCTGTTCGAATCGGATGGGCGCGGCGCCTTGCACCGGCTGCTGCGGGCGCTGCTGCCGGGACTGGACGAGTTGGCCCGGGGGGCCGTGCAGCATTGGGGGATCGAAATCGATCCCCAGGAGATCTGACCGTGGCGCCCGGGTCCACCTTGCCGCAGGATCTGAATGCCCGCCAGCGCGAGGCGGTGCTCTATCTGGATGGCCCGTGTCTGGTGCTGGCTGGCGCAGGCAGCGGCAAGACCCGTGTCATCACCCAGAAAATGGCCTATCTGCTGCGCGAATGTGGCTATCAGGCCCGTCATGTGGTGGCGCTGACCTTTACCAACAAGGCGGCGCGGGAAATGAGCGAGCGGGTGCGCACGCTGGTGGATCCCCGGCTGTTGCGCGGCTTGACGGTGGGCACCTTCCATTCGCTGGGGCTGCGGTTCCTGCGCGAGGAATATGCGGGCGCGGGGCTCAAGCGCGGTTTTTCGATCCTGGATGCGACCGATGCCCAGGGGATCGTCCAGGAACTGCTGGCCACGACTGACCGCGCCCGCCTGCGGGCGGTGCAGCAGACCATTTCCCTGTGGAAGAACGCCCTGCTGGACCCGGATGGCGCGGCGCAGGTCGCGCAGGGGCCCGACCAGGCCGAGGCCGTGCGCGTCTATCGCAGCTACGAGGCGACCCTGCGGGCCTATCAATCAGTGGATTTCGACGACCTGATCCGCTTGCCCGCACAGATGCTGGCAGCCGATGCGTCCTTGCGCGCGCGCTGGCAGGCGCGGGTCCAGTACCTGCTGGTGGACGAATACCAGGACACCAATGCCTGCCAGTATCAGTTGGTGCGCATGCTGTGCGGGGACCGCGCCATGTTCACGGCGGTGGGCGACGATGACCAGGCGATTTATGCCTGGCGTGGCGCCACGGTCGAAAACCTGGCCCAGCTGGGGCGCGATTATCCGACGCTGCGGTTGATCAAGCTGGAGCAGAATTACCGTTCCGTCCAGCGTATCCTGGAGGCGGCCAACCAGGTGATCAGCCACAATCCCAAGACCTTCGACAAGACGCTGTGGTCGGAACTGGGGGCGGGCGAGCCTATCGTGGTCACGCCCATGGATTCCGATCTGGCCGAGGCCGAGTCCATCGCCATGCGCCTGTCGGCGGCGCGTTTCGAGCGCCAGGCCCAATGGAAGGATTTCGCGGTGCTGTATCGGGGCAATCATCAGGCGCGGGTGATGGAACAGGCCCTGCGCAATCTGCGGATTCCCTACACGGTTTCGGGCGGGCAGAGCTTTTTCGACAAGGCCGAGATCCGGGACGTGCTGGCCTGGCTGCGGCTGATCGCCAACGAGGACGAAGACCCGGCCTTCATCCGCGCGGTGACCACGCCCCGGCGTGGCATTGGCCAGGGGACTTTGCAGGCCCTGGGGGCAGAAGCGGCCCGGCGCGGGGTGTCACTGTATGCGGTGGCCGCCGATGTGTCCGAAGCCGTCCTGCCAGCGGGCCGGCAGCGCGAGGCGGTGCAGCAGTTCGTCCGGCTGGTGGATCATTTCCGGACGCGGGCGGCGCGGCGCGGCGGCGCGGTGCCGCCCCTGCCGGACGCGGATGTCCAGGGCGATCTGCTGGCCTTTGATCCGGACCCGCCCGCGTCCGGCGCAGATGTCGTGTCGACCGCACATCCTGCAGACGGCGCGGCCCCTGCCGGCCTGGCGGGTGCGGCGGTGGGGATCGACGGCTTGCGTGGCGATGATGCCGGGCGGGTGCTGGACGATCTGCTGGCGGCGATGGATTATGAACGCCACTTGTACGATACGTTGGACGAACGCCAGGCCCAGTCCCGCTGGGCCAATGTGCTGGAATTGCTGGATTGGCTCAAGCGCAAGGCGGACGAAGACGACATGACGCTGCTGGAACTGGTCCAGCACGTGGCCCTGGTCACCATGCTGGAACGCGCCGATGACGAAGAGCCCGATGCGGTCAAGCTGTCCACCCTGCATGCCTCCAAGGGGCTGGAATATCCCCATGTCTACCTGATCGGCGTCGAAGAAGGCCTGTTGCCGCACCGGGGCGGCGAGGATGACGGGGATGTGGGTGAGGCCGCCGATGCGGCGCGGGCGCGGCGCATCGAAGAAGAACGCCGCCTGATGTATGTGGGGATCACGCGCGCGCAGCGCACGCTGCGGGTCAGCTGGTGCCGCAAGCGGCGGCGCGGGCGCGAGGATACGATCAGCGAGCCTTCGCGCTTCATCGCGGAAATGGGCCTGCAGGCGGAGGCATCGCATCCGGTGGGTGATACGGATCCGGCCCGGACGCTGGATCGGCTCAAGGCGCTGCTGAAACGCTGAGGGGCCTCTGATTCAGAGGCCCCTTGGCACATGACAGCAGGCTGGGTCGATTACCAGGGGGTGCGGCTGTAGCGCATATCGCGCGCACGGGCCTCGGCCTGGGCGTTGATCACGTTGGCGATGAAGCGGCCGGTGGCGGCAGCGGCGCGACCGAGTGCGCGGCCCACGGTGCGGAAGGCCCTGCCCAGTTGCAGGGGCTGGTGCGTGTTATCGAGTAGAGAGCGGCTGTAGGCGCGCTCAAGCGCGTCGGACAGCAGATTCGGGGTTTGCGTGGCGTACATGACTGACTCCTGTTTCAGAAGCTTCAGATTTCAACGAGAGTCAGTATAGGGTAAACCCTAGGATAAAGCTAGGGGTAAACCCTAAGTCGATCGCTGCACGGGCGATTCCTGCGGAAAAAACAACAGCGGCGTATCGTCGGCCCTGGGACGGCTGGAGGCCGGGCCCAGGGCCGGATGCATCGGAGCCGGAACGCTGCCTTTATTTCTTGCTGCGGGCGAAGAATTGCAGGAAAGCCGCCTGGGCCTCGGGGGATTTCAAGCGATCGAAGAACACGGCAGCTTCGGCGTCCAGGACGCGATGGACTTCGGCGCGTCCGGGTTCACGCAGCAGGCGCTTGCTGGCGCGCACGGCTGGGGCCGGCTGGGCGGCCAGTGACTGGGCGCAGGCGCGCGCGGTGGCCAGCGGATCCTCTGCCAGGTCGGTCAGCAGCTGGCCGGCCAGGGCATCTTTGGCTCCGAAGGGTTTGGCACCCAGCAGCCACTGGGCGGCCCGGCGTTCGCCGGCGATCCGGGGCAGCAGCAGGCTGGAAGCGCCTTCCGGACACAGTCCCAGGGACACAAAGGGCAGGCGGAATACGGCATCAGGCGCGGCATAGACGAAATCGCAGTGCAGCAGCAGCGTGACCCCCACGCCGACCGCCTGGCCCTGTACGGCTGCGATCACCGGCACATCCACGGATGCCAGGGTATGCAGGAATGCGATCGAGCCCACGTCGCGGCTGTCCTGCGGCATCTGGAATTCGGTCAGGTCGTTGCCGGCAGTGAAATGGCCGCCTGCGCCGTGCAGGATCACGGCGGCACAGGCGGGATCCGCATCGGCCTCGCGCAAGGCACGGTCGATGTCGCGATACATGGCGTCGGTCAGGGCGTTGCGCCGGTCCGGCCGATCGATCAGGATTTCCAGGACGGCGCCTTGGCGTTCGGTGCGGATCATGCGCGGACCTCCTCGACGAAACCGTCGCGCAGCGCCTGGGCGGCCTGCTGGTATTCGTCGCGCAGCCGGGCCACGATGTCGGCGGTGGGCAGCACGGCGTCGATGTTGCCCACGCCCTGGCCCGCGCCCCAGATGTCGCGCCAGGCTTTTTTGCTGTCGCTGCCAAAATTCGTGCCCTGCGCGGCCGGCAGGTTGTCGGGGTCCAGGCCGATGTTGCGCACGCAAGGTTTCAAGTAGTTGCCCGGGATGCCGGTGAAATACGGGGTATAGACGATGTCGGCGGCTGCGGTGTCGACGATCATCTGCTTGTATTCGGGCTGGGCATTGGCTTCGGTGCTGGCGATGAAGCGCGTGCCGATGTAGGCGAAATCAGCGCCCATGGCGCGCGCGGCCAGGATGTCCTGCCCCCGGCTGATGGCGCCCGACAGGCAGATCGGGCCGTCAAAGATGCGTCGGACTTCGCCCAGCAAGGCGAAGGGCGACAGCGTGCCCGCGTGGCCGCCGGCCCCTGCGCACACCAGGATCAGGCCGTCAACGCCGGCTTCCAGTGCCTTTTGCGCATGGCGCAGCGTGGTCACGTCGTGGAAGACCTTGCCGCCCCAGCTGTGGACGGCGTCCACGACCTGGTTGGGCGCGCGCAGGCTGGTGATGATCAGCGGCACGCGGTGTTCGGCGCAGACTTCCAGGTCGTGCTGCAGCCGGTCGTTGGACTGGTGAATGATGTGGTTGATGGCGTAGGGCGGGATCGGCCGGTCGGGATCGGCGGCGCGCAGAGCGGCCAGACTGGTTTCGATCTGCGTCAGCCATTCGCCCAGTTTTTCCTGGGGGCGGGCGTTGAGCGCCGGCATCGAGCCGATGATGCCGCTGGCGCATTGGGCGATCACCAGTTCCGGGTTCGAGATGATGAACATGGGCGCCGCCATGACGGGCAGTGTCATGGACTGGTGCAAGGCCGTGACGAGGGGGTGAGTCATGAGTATTTGTCTCCGCGTGGGCATGAGGCCGTCCGGACCGGCCGGGCGGGGGAATCCCGGCTGAGCCGCCGGGTGATGCCTCATTCTAAATCAAACAATCGTTTGAAAACAGGCAGGGAACCCCAGGCAGGGAATCCATTGGGTGTGGATTGAGTATGGCCGCACATGAAAAAGCCCCGGCATAGGCCGGGGCTGCGAGTGCTGGAGCGCGGCGCTGATGGAGGGCCAGCGCTGGGCAGGCTTATTGAGCGGCGTCCACCATGTACTGGATGGCGGCCTTGAGTTCGTCATCCGAGGCTTGCGAACTGCCGCGCGGGGGCATGGCGTTTACGCCGGTGATGGCGTTTTTCAGCATGGTGTCCATGCCCGTCTGGATGTAGGGAGCCCAGGCATTCTTGTCGCCGAATTTGGGCGCCCCGGCCAAGCCGATGGAGTGGCAGGTGACGCAGATCGATTCGTAGAGTTTTTTGCCGACAGTGTTGTCGGCGTCGGCCTGTGCGGCGGGCTGAGGTTCAGCCTGAGCGACAGCTGTCGGAGCCGCGGCGGGTTCGGCGGCAGCGGGTTCGGCTGTTGCCGGTTCGGTCGCATCCGCCTTGGGGGTTTCGGCCGCAGCCGCAGCCGCAGCAGGTTGGGCTGCATCACCGTCGGCGGCCGGTTCCTTGGGTTCGTCAAAGCTGGCACCCGCCTGGTTGGTCATGTAGACCACGGCACGCGCGACTTCGAAGTCGTCCAGCGCAGCGTTGCCGCCCTTCGGGGGCATGGCGCCGATGCCGTGGAGGGCGTTCTTGAGCAGGTCCTCGTAGCCTTGTGCGATGTACTTGGCCCAGGCGTCCTTGTCGCCGAATTTGGGCGCCCCGGCGACGCCCGTGCCGTGACAGGCCGAACAGGTGGCCTGATAGACCTGTTCGCCGGTCTTGAAGACCTTGGGCGCATCGGCATCGACCAGCTTGAAACCTGCCACGGGCTGGATGCGCCGGGCGATGGCTTCTTCGGACTGGCTGTCGGAACCGGCCCCCGTGCGGATGGACGAGCCGACCAGATTGACCAGCAGGATGATGACCGCGATCGGAATCAGGAAGGCCAGGATGACCGTGATCAGCAACTGGCGCGGGGTCTTGATGGCGCTTTCGTGTCCGTGGGCGTGTTCGGGGAGGCTCATGATGGGATCCTGGGAATCGTTCATGTTACAGGCTTCAACAGTGGATTATAGCGACAGCCCTGTGCAGCTGCATGCTGTGTGCCGCGACGCATGCCTGCGTGTGCGGCGCAAACACGCTACAATAGCGTCCCCATGCCGCGCCTGTAGTTCAATGGATAGAATAGGAGTTTCCGAAGCTTCTGATACAGGTTCGATTCCTGTCGGGCGCGCCAGCTGAATTGAAGCCACTCGATATGGTGGCTTTTTTCATCAGTCAATTAGCCACACCGTCTGGCGCTGGCCCCAGCGCCGCATGAAAGCGTGCCACGTAATCCTCGAAAGACATCGTATCGGCGGCCTCGATGGCAGCCTGGTCCGCAATGGATGCCTGGGCCGCCGCGTCATAGTCGGCCAGGATCTCGGCGGGCAGGCCGTCGGCCCGCAGGGCGTCCCAGTGCGCCTGGCTCTGGGCCAGGGTCCAGTCGTGAAATTCCTGTCCGCCATCGCGCAGGGCTGCCAGCAGGCGGGCCGACGGCGTGGTTTCCGGGTCGCGGATCTTGGCGCGTTGGCGATCCAGGGCGGTGGTGTGGCCTTCGTCCCCGGAATGCTCGTCCAGCAGCCGGGCATAGGGGGCGATGCGTTCCAGGGTTTCTTCGGCCCAGTCGCGCAGCCCGGTCGCGCGGCCCTGGCGTTGCAGCAGCAGATCGGGCCGGCGGCCTTCGCGGGCAACCAGGGCGAAATTGCCCTGGCTTTCGTGGCAGAAACCCGGTTGAGGGAACAACGGGCTGTCCTCGATTGCGCAGTACAGCAGGAAGGCATCCAGGAATCGGCTGGTTTCGACCGTGATGCCGGCAGGCGCCCACGGATCGATGTCCATGCAGCGGACTTCGATGTACTGGATGCCGCGTTCGCGCAGCACGGTGTTGGGCCGTTCACAGCGGCCTGTCGTCTGTTTGGGCCGGATGCTGGAATAGTATTCGTTTTCGATCTGCAGGATATTGGTGTTCAGCTGGATGCGCTGGCCATCGCGATGGGTGCCGATCGCCTCGTAGGCGGGCCACGGCGTGGTGACGGCGCGGTGGATGCGGGCGGTGAAGGTATTCAGATCGTTGTAGCAGAGCTGCAGGTCCGATTGGATCGGATTTTTGTAGCCCAGGTCGCTCATGCGCAGGCTGGTGGCCCAGGGCAGGCAATAGGTGTCGGGGCTGATGCGCGTCAGGCTGGCCTCGAAGCCGGCATGCTGCAGGAAACTGCGGGACACGGCGGGCGAGGCCCCGAACAGATACATCAGCAGCCAGGCGTGGCGTGTGAAATTGCGGATCAGGGCCATGTAGCCTGTGTTGCGCCGGTCCTGTGGCGTGTCGCCG
This sequence comes from Castellaniella sp., assembly GCF_034007085.1. Classification (GTDB taxonomy): domain Bacteria; phylum Pseudomonadota; class Gammaproteobacteria; order Burkholderiales; family Burkholderiaceae_B; genus Castellaniella. Next base: position 11,730 of record NZ_JAVERO010000030.1, read on the forward strand.
TCGGCCAACCAGTCCCAGGCGGCGTCGGGCAGCGAGAAGTTGTAGTGCACCCCGGCGATACATTGCATGACTTTGCCGTAGCGCCAGGCCAGGCCCTGGCGGTAGACGTGCTTGAGCATGCCGGTGTTGGATGTGCCGTACCAGGCGACGGGGATATCGGCTTCGGGCGGCAGGTGCGCTGGCATGGACTGGTTCCAGATCGGTTCGTCCGGGTTGCGCAGGGCGACGAAGCGGTGGATGTCGGTCAGTTCGCCGATCAGGGCCGCAGCATCGGGCAGGGGCTGGGTGATGAGTTCCAGCAGGGATTCGGAATAGTCGGTGGTGATGCGGGGATTGGTCAGGGCCGATCCCAGGGCGGATGGGTGCGGGGTCATGGCCAGGTTCCCCGCCGCATCCACCCGCAGACCTTCTTTTTCGATGCCGCGCCGGATGGCGCGCAACAATTCAGGCTGCGCCGCCAGGTGGGCGCGCCGTTCCGAGGCCAGGCTCATGATCAATTGGTACCAGGTTGGTCTGCATAGACAGCGATTTTAGCTGCATTGTCGTCGTGCCCTGGACCGCGCGCGTGGATCGGGGGGCGCACAACGCGGCCGACGGGCGCTGAAGGCCGGGTCGGCGGCATTACCGCGGGATCTGGTTGTCGTTGTGCTGGCCGTTGGACGGGGTGGGGACAGCAGCGCAAGTTTCATTGCGGCCGTGATAGCGGCCTGGCGCGTGCGCACGTCCAGTTTTTCGCAGCTGTTGGCGATATGGAAATTGGCAGTTCGTTCGCTGATGCCCAGGATGCAGCCGATCTCCCAGCTGGTTTTGCCCTGTGCCGCCCAATACAGACAGTCGTGTTCTCGTTCGGTCAGCAGCTTCATCGTGACATGCCCTCCGTTGGACTCGTCGGTTCCTCAACGAAAATTAACGTGAGTAAATGTATCATTTCTTTCAAGAAGTTCGGGCAAAAATCAGAAAAAAGTTGATATGTCCTAACTTGGGGTATGTCCTGCTGATCGGGTGGGGACGGCCACGGAGGGCAGGGGCATCCTGGGCGCGGGCTTGCCTGCCCCAGGGATTGGGGTGCTAGAATGGACAACGAATTGGCGCCGATTTGCCTGATCCGCTTGCGGGCGCTCCATAAATCCAGCTAAAGAGGTCCCATGACCACGACTGCCGTTTCTTCCGCGCCTGCCTCAGCGCCGGGCGCCTCTCCCATCGATCCGCGACCTGTGCCAGAAGGCAGCGTCGGCTACGTCTCTCCGGAATTCCTGCATTTTTCCGACCCCTTGACGCTGTCCAGCGGCCAGGTGTTGCCGTCCTACACCCTGGCGGTGGAAACCTACGGCCAGCTCAACGCCGAGCGCAGCAATGCGGTGCTGATCTGCCATGCCCTGAACGCCTCGCATCACGTGGCCGGCATGGATGCCGGCCGGCCGGACCAGATTGGCTGGTGGGACAATATGGTCGGTCCGGGCAAGGCCGTGGATACGGACCGGTTCTTCGTCATCGGCATCAATAACCTGGGGTCGTGTTTTGGGTCCACCGGACCCGCCTCGATCAATCCCGCGACCGGACAACCCTGGGGGGCGGCGTTCCCCCTGCTCACGGTAGAAGACTGGGTGCATGCCCAGGCGCGTGTGGCGGATCATTTCGGCATCGAGCGTTTTGCCGCCGTGATGGGCGGGTCTCTGGGCGGCATGCAGGCCCTCAGCTGGGCCATCACCTGCCCGGAACGGGTGGGTGACTGCATCGTGATTGCCAGCACGGCGCGCCTGTCGGCGCAGAACATTGCCTTCAACGAGGTGGCCCGCCGCGCCATCCTGACCGATCCCGATTTCCATAGCGGCGACTATCATGCCCATGGCGTCGTGCCGTCCAATGGCCTGTCGGTGGCGCGCATGGTGGGGCACATCACGTATCAGTCGGATCTGGTCATGGCCTCGAAGTTTGGCCGGGCGCAGCGGGCGCCGGAACCCTCGGGCGATTATCGCTACAACTACGATGTCGAATTTGAGGTCGAATCCTACCTGCGGTATCAGGGCGAAAAATTCTCCCGTTATTTCGATGCCAATACCTATTTGCTGCTGACCCGGGCCCTGGATTATTTCGATCCGGCGCGTGCGCATGGCGGCGACCTGGCGCGGGCCCTGGCAGCGGCGCAGGCGCGCTTTCTGCTGGTGTCCTTCAGCACCGATTGGCGTTTTGCGCCTGAACATTCACGCGAGATCGTTCGCGCGCTATTGAAAAACCAGCGTGAAGTCACCTACGCGGAAATCGATGCGCCGCATGGCCACGATGCCTTTCTGTTGGGGGATCCACGTTATCACTCCGTGGTGCAGGGCTATTACGATGGCATTGCCGCTCGCCTGGGTCTGGGCGAACGTCGCCGTGTTGCAGGGGTGTTGGCATGACGGAAATACGGGCGGATGCGCCCGCTACAGTTGCGCAGGCTGTGGCGCGACAGGACCAGCCGCTGCGGATCGATCTGCTGCGTATCGCCGATTGGATCGAGCCGGGCAGCCGGGTGCTGGATCTGGGCTGCGGCGATGGCCGCCTGCTGGACTATCTGCAGCGGACGCGCCAGGTGCGCGGGGCCGGGGTCGAACTCGACGATGAGCACATGATTGCGGCGGTGCGGCGCGGTGTGCGGGTGATTCAGCAGAACCTGGAAGAAGGCCTGGCGCTGTTCGATGACCAGCAGTTCGACACGGTGGTGCTGTCCCAAACCCTGCAGTCCATGCACCACACGGAACACATTCTGCGGGAAATGGCCAGGGTGGCCCACTACGGTATCGTGTCTTTTCCGAATTTTGGCTACTGGCCACACGGTTGGTCGATTCTGCGTGGCCGCATGCCGGTCAATGACCAGATGCCCTATCAGTGGTACGACACGCCCAACATCCATCTGTGTACGCTGCGTGATTTCCAGGATCTGGCGGCGCAGTTGGGCCTGCGGGTCACGCATCTGGCGGCCTTCCGGGGCGAACAGGAAATCCATTGGCTGCGCGGCTGGCGCAGTCAGTTGGCGGTCTATCGTTTTGAATCGCCCAGGGGCGGCCGCGCATGACGCAGGCCCGGGATGCCGATTCCGGCACGGCTGGCGCGGCCCCGGCGCGCGGCTGGCGTGTCTATGGCGGCCGGCGTGTGACGCCGCTGCTGATCCTGGGGTTTGCCAGCGGCTTGCCGCTGGCGTTGACGTCCGGCACGTTGCAGGCCTGGGCCACGGTGTCGCAGGTCTCGCTGCAGAGCATCGGGTTCCTGACGCTGGCGGGGACGGCCTACACGCTGAAATTTCTCTGGGCGCCGCTGGTGGATCGCTACGCTCCCCCCTGGCTGGGGCGGCGGCGTGGCTGGGTCTTTCTGACCCAATGGTTGCTGGCCGTCTCGATTGCCGCCATGGGCCTGTTCGATCCGGGGACGGAACTGCGGGCCCTGGCCCTGCTGGCGGTCTGGGTGGCCTTTCTGTCGGCGACCCAGGACATTGCCTTCGACGCCTACAGCACCGATGTCCTGCGTCAGGACGAGCGCGCCGCAGGCGCGGCACTGAAGGTCATGGGCTATCGGCTGGCGATGGTGGTGTCCGGTGGCCTGGCGTTGATCCTGGCTGACCAGTGGCTGGGCTGGGGCCCCATGTACATGCTGATGGGTGGGTTGATGGCGCTGGCGTCCCTGGCGACCTTGTGGGCGCCGGAACCGGAACGCGCGGCCCGTCCGCCCCGCACGCTGCGCGAAGCTGTGGCCGAACCGCTCAGGGAATTCTTCGGCCGCCGCGAAGCCTGGGCCATTTTGCTGTTGATCGTGCTGTACAAGCTGGGTGACGCATTCGCGGGCGCGCTGTCCACCACCTTTCTGATCCGGGGGGCGGGGTTCGATGTCACCGAGGTCGGCATGGTCAACAAGGTCTTCGGGCTGGCGGCCACCATCGTCGGGGCGCTGGCGGGGGGCGCGCTGATGACGCGCCTGGGCCTGTACCGCGCCCTGATGGTCTTCGGCCTGTTGCAGGCGGTCTCGAACCTGGGCTATTGGGTGCTGGCGGTGACGCCGCCGCATCTGTATTCCATGGCCTTGGTCGTGGCGGTGGAAAACCTGTGTGGCGGGTTGGGCACGGCGGCCTTCGTGGCGCTGCTGATGGCCTTGTGCCGGGTGGAGTTCTCTGCGACGCAGTTCGCACTGCTGTCGGCGCTGTCGGCGGTGGGCCGCACCTATCTGGCGGGTCCGCTGACCCCGGTGCTGGTCGCTGCGTTCGGTTGGTCTGTGTTTTTCATTCTGACCGTGGCGATCGCGCTGCCGGGGCTGGGGCTGCTGTGGTGGATGCGCGGGCGCGTACGGGCGCTGGATGACTTGTCGAATGGCACCGATTCATTCCATGGCCACTTTTCAGGTGGCCGATGATCGGTTCAATGGCTTGGCGCTTTGTCATCAGAGATGGTCTTGGGCGACTCGACCTGTCGAGGCGTCCAGCTTCGTGAAGGGAACCTGGGGCGCGACGTTCGGTGGCATATTGCCATGCTGCCAGGTAAGCGTCGGATGCTCGGCAAGAGCAACATGGGTCGAATGTTGGAGTTCTACGAGCGAGCCAAGGCCAGCCTTCGTTCTCGCGTGGAACATCCATTTCGGGTGATCAAACGGCAGTTTGGCTTCACCAAGGTGCGTTACCGGGGATTGGCGAAAACACGGCGCAGCTGCAGATGCTGTTTACGCTGGCCAATCTGTGGAAGGTGCGCCACTACTCGGCAGCGGCTTGTTCAGACCTTCCTTGAAAAGCCTGAATTTTAAGAATATTCCTAAGTTTTTTCACCGATTGATTTCCTAAACTTCGATTGTGCCAAAACAGAGCACATGCTGAGATGACTTTTGCGGTAACCCCGGAAAAGAATGGCGGGCCTGAGCATGCTTGCACAGCGGTGTTGCCGGCAAAGATCTGGTCGATGGTGGATATTCATTCATTGCTGGGGGGGCAGAAAAATACTGTTTTCACAATCCTCTTTGATATCGAAATCATAAATATTGCGCATATTTCTGCAGTTTATGGCGCAGCGGCATGGCGCGCTGTTGCTGCCCAGATGGAAGAACAGCTGCTGATATTTAAGAGGTGGCATGTTCGAACTCTGTCTTTCGGTTTCGATAGAGTTCGACCTGGTGGGCTTTGTTTCAGAACTGCTTTTGGAAATCGCCATGATGCCGTTCCCGGTCGAAAGCGAGCCTGTGCACCTGGCCCCCTCCATTCAGTATGCATCGATTATTGAACAGTCGAAAACGTTTTCACTCGATCTGACAAATGGGATTCAGTATGTGCATGTAGATCCGATTCCAGAAACCGAGATCGCGCGAAACATGTATCGCAACGATATGGCCACGGCAGCCGAGCTTCTGGCTGACATGGCGCAGGGTCGGGTGTCATTTGCTTTGCAGCCTGTCATCATCCGCATTCAGGAAAATAAGACTCTCTATAAAGAGTGCCTGCTATAAAGAGTGCGCTGCTGCGCAGACGGCGCCCAGATGGTGTCATGGCCAGTGCAGCACGCGAGATTCAGTGTCTCGAACGGCTTGGACTGTCCCGGGCCCTTGACCAATGGGTTGTTGGGGCGGCGGTTGATAGACTCAGAGTGGGTACAGGTACTTATCTTGGTGTCAATGTCTCGGCCAAAAGCGCGGTGGTTGATTGCTGGTGGAGTGCAATTCTTGTGCGTTGGGGCAACAGGGATATTTTATCCAGACGCCGGAAAATTTATGGCCTTCCTTATAAACCAGCCATTGTTTTTCGCATTCAGCTGCATATTCCGATGGTCGTGATCAATGAATCCGGTGATCGTGACCACCCAGCAGGCAGTGAAAGCCGCCCTGTCCAAACGATTGGGGCTCAAATCAAAACAGTATCCGGCGGGTTTTCTGGAATGGGGGAATTATCAATCCCAGGAAATTATTCAATGAATGCTTGCCCCCTTCGGTGCCAACGGAACAGTATTCGGAAAGTTATGTATGACTTCGATGTGGTTTTTCTTTTGATCGCATCGCCAAGTTCCTCGCGCGTGGATTTCATGCTAGCCTGGCACGATTATTTGTTTGACTCAGGCGTATGCACGACGGTGGCGACTCATCCCGACGATCTGGCTCTTTTTGGAAAGCGCTTGCGCATTCTGATTATTGATGGCGATGGTGAAGGTGATTTCGATGTTCCTGATGTGATCTGCGAGATGCGCAAATTAAATGACGTAGCCATTGTGCTTTTGTCTGATGATGTGTGCTCGAAAGAGAACCGTGATTCTCATCCCGGGGCCGATATTTGTTTACCGGCACGTGTCACGCATCTCGACCTTTTGGGTTCTGTCATCTCCTTGGCTGCGGATCGACAGCAGTTTATCAAGGACGGGGTTTGATTTTTTAAATTCGGCTTGATTTGCCGGTTGTTCGCTATTTGTAAGTATTATATTCAAATGTCCTGTATTGGACTGAAACCTGCGTGCGCAGTGGCCTGTATGTTTTTGGCCGTTTTTCAACCGATTAACGCACAGGCACAGGCGTTGAACATATCGGATGGCCAGACACATAAGCTTTCCGACAATACCAACCTGTCCACCAGCCAGGACGCGAAAGATGGTTTCGGTGTGCTGGTGAGTAACCCCGGTTCTGTTGTTGAGGCCAACAATCTGACGATCAGTACCATCGGGCAGGGCGCGGCTGGCATCAAACTTGAATCATCGGGAAAAGCCATCCTGAAGGGGGGGGCGATCGAAACGACCACGACCACGGGCAATAGCAGTTCGGCAGCCTATGGCGTTTGGGTGACCGGCAAGGGGCTGGCCGAACTCGACGGCACTTCGATCACGACCTCCGGTAAATTCGCCTATGGCCTCTATGCGCATACGGTTCCCGAGACGGAGAAAATGGGAATCCTTGCTCACGACGTGATCGTGAACACCAGTGGTGAGTCCGCTCACGGTGCAGTCGCCGCGTCCAAAGGGGCGTTGCAACTGAGTGGCGCCACGATCACGACGACGGGAAAAGGCGCTCGTGCCGTCAGCGCGCAGCGCGGCACGATCAGCGTGTCCGACAGCTTATTGATCACCAAAGGCGAGAATGCGCCCGGCATGATGGTGACCGGGGACGGCTCTGGTGTGGGTTCCAATGCGGCGGTATCGGGCACCCGCATCGAAACACACGGGTCAAAGTCCGTTGGGATCAAGGTAGATGCCGCCAGCACACTGGAGTTTCGCAATGGCCAGATCGAGACCAAGGCGCTGGATGGCAATGGGTCACAATCGGCCTACGGGATATGGGTTACCGGCGGCGGATCCGCAGAGCTTGAATCAACAACTGTGAAGACGGCAGGTGCCCATGCCTACGGCTTGTTTTCGACCTATAAACCCACAGTGGGGTCAGTCAGTATCTCTGCGACTGAGACCTCGGTGGAAACCTCGGGTCAAAATGCGCACGGCGTGTTTGCGCACATGGACAGCGCCATTGATTTCAGCAGCGGCAAAATCGTCACCTCGGGAAACAATGCGACAGGCGCACGTGCCGAAGCTGGGGGAACGCTGTCGATATGGGGCACGACCATCAGAACTTCGGGTTCGAATGCGGCGGGATTGATGGCGACGGCGAATGCCTCGGGGAAAGGGGCCATGGCGCAGGCGCATAACGTCAATATCGTCACGGATGGAGACGTCTCGGCGGGCGTGGCGGCGTTTCAACGAGGGTCGACTGTGACCCTGGACGGGGGATCTGTGGAAACTCATGGCGAAAAATCAGCCGGATTATCGGCCGAAGCCACTGCGCAGGTGCGTGCTGACGGAGTCCGTGTGTCGACCAGCGGTGCGACTGCCTATGGGGTCCGCTCCTATTACAAGGGAAAAGTCAGTCTTTTGAACACCTATGTGTCGACCCACGGCGCGGGTGCCAGTGGCTTGTATGCCAATGGGGACAGTTCCATTGATGCAACAGCGTCCTTGATCAGTACCGAAGGCCCTGCAGCGGCCGGGGTCGAATTGCTGGCCTCGTCCACCGTCCAGCTCAACCAGTCCTGGGTCGCTGCTTCGGGCGCAGGCTCGCACGGAATTCTGGGCACATCTGGCAATAACGCGGTGAACATGATCGATAGTGTCGTCCTAGCTTCAGGCAGCGCGCTTGAAGTCGCCGAGGCGGGATTGGTCCAGGCGTCTTTGAGGCATTCCGCCCTGGTCGGTATCAATGGCGTGGCGCTGAACGTGAACGGCAGCCTGGATCTGGTGGTTGACGACCGGTCCTACATTTTTGGCGCCGCCCTGAAGAATCCGGCCACGGGGACGTCGCGGCTGGCGCTGTCCGGTGATAGCCGGTGGGATGTTGCTGGGACGTCCTCGTTGACGTCGCTGACTAATGTCGGCAGCCATATCAATTTCACGCCGCCCGCGAATCCGACCGACGCGACGCAGTACAAGACCTTGACCGTGGGCAACTACGTCGGCAACGGGGGCAGCATCGCGCTGAATACGTGGTTGGAAGGAAGCGGTTCGGCTTCCGATCAACTGATCGTCGACGGGGGGCGGGCGAGCGGCACCACTGCGATCATCGTGCGCAATACCGGCGGGGGCGGAGCTCTGACGACCGGCGACGGCATCATGATTGTTGATGCCATCAATGGCGGGGTCACCGATGAAGGGGCGTTCTCGCTGGCAGGGCGTGTCGCAGCCGGCGCTTACGAGTATCGGCTTTACCGGGGCGGCAGCGAGAACCCGGACGCGTGGTATCTGCGATCCACCCGCGAAGAGCCGGATTACCGTGTAGAAGTCCCCTTGAATATGGCACTGCCTTCGCTGGCGAATCGCTTTGGCCTGGCGATGCTGGGCACCTATCACGATCGGAGCGGCGAGGACTACATCGATTTGGCGTCGACGCGGCAGTACGACGGGGCCGCCTGGGGCCGCACATTCGGCGAGAAGGGCAGTGTCGGCAAAAGCGGGTACGACGCCTTGATCACGCGCGGTCCTTCCTATGACTACGATATTGCCGGTGTTCAGGTGGGCAGGGATCTGTACCGTCGTGTGCAGCCGTCCGGCATACGCGATATCGCAGGCGTGTATTTGGGCGCGGCCACCAGTTCGGCCGACGTGAAGGCGCCGCTTTCTGGGCGGGCTGGCACAGCATCGATGTCGGGTTTATCGCTGGGCGGCTATTGGACGCGTAAAAGCGCATCGGGTGCGTACCTGGATGGCGTGGTACAGGGCACCTACCACCCTGAGGTCAAGGCGAGTTCCGCCGGTGGCGAGCGTTCAACGACGCGGGGATACAGTGGCATCGCTTCCCTAGAGGTGGGATACCCCATCTCCTTGGCGCAGCGATGGGCGCTGGAACCGCAGGCACAGATGATTTATCAGTACGTGACAATCAACCGCACCAAGGACAGCTTCGGGCGAATCAAGTTTGACGACACGCATGCCGGCTATGCCCGTATTGGTGCCCGGTTGGTACACCAGGCCGACAATCGCAAAGGCAAGGGTGCCACTGTTTGGCTGCGCGCGAATCTGTGGCAGCAATTCGGCCCGGATAATCGGACCACCTTTTCCAACCTTGCCGGGGAGCATTCCGTGGTGATGAAGACCCGGTCGAGCAACACGTGGGTACAAATGGGCCTGGGAGTGTCCGGTCAATTGTCCGAGCGCGTCAGCGGTTTCATCGCGGCCGATTACAATCGATCGCTTGGCGGTTATGCCGGTTCTGGCGTGAGTGGCCGTTTGGGCATCCGCATACTATGGTAAGCCGCACCAGAATGACCTTGTGTATTTGCGCGACAGGACAATAGGGGGGCTTCCCGCGTGCCCAAAGCGAACGCCCGGGGCGTGACGCCCGTATGCGCGCGGAATGTAGCAATGAAGGACGACAGGCTGTCGTAGCCGCAGGCCAGGGCCACATCGGTGATGCGCTCGCCGCGTTCCAGCAGCGGCAGGGCATGCACCAGCCGGGCGCGCTGGCGCCACAGGCGAAAGCCCAGGCCGGTCTGCTGCTGGAACAGCCGCGTCAGAGTCTTGTCCGACAGGCCCAGGCGGCGGCTGAATGCACCCAGGTCCGGCGCGCTGTCGGGGTGGTTTTGCAGTTGGCGGCATACGGCTTGCAGCCGGGGGTCAGAGGGCCAGGGCAGGATCAGCCCGGCATCCGGGCTGACGGCCAGTTGGTCGACCAGCACCTGGGCCAGGCGGCCGTCCGGGCCGTCGGTA
>NZ_JAVERO010000189.1:0-3253 GCF_034007085.1 Castellaniella sp.
AATAATAAGTATCCGGTTGCAGCTTTTCTCGGATCTCGATGCGCATTGTGGCGCGGGAGATGCTGATGCGCCTATTTGCTATTGGTGGATAGAAGAATACGGAATTGCTGAGGCTGCTCTTGTCCATCGCTTTACTAAAATCGATTTCGATGATGCCGGATGAGATGTCGCCGTACTCCGCGGGCATTGAAGACAATATGCTTGGTTTCTCCGTATCTTCTGGCCCTCCGGTAGGACTTTTCTTGCTGCCGCAAGCGAAAAGCAGCATAATTACGAATAGTAATAGAGAAATCTGAATCCTTCTCATATTTTTTTCCTCAATATATACTTGCCTAGGGCGTCGTACTCCAGATTAACCAAATCACCGGGCTTCAGCAGAGGAAGGTTACTGTTTTTCCGACTATGCTCGATCAAAGCGATACTAAAATCCCGTTGACCCAATTGCGCGATAGTCAAACTTATGCCATTAACTGCGATAGATCCCTGCGGTATCACCATTTGCCTATCCGCCGGATGCAGTTCGAAATGATAGTATGAGGTATATCCCCGCTGTTCCACTCTGATAAATCTCACTGCTCTGTCAATATGCCCCATCACCCAGTGTCCATCCAGTCTGTCGCCCACTTTGAGGGCGCGTTCCAAATTCAAAATATCACCATTACGCCACTTACCGGCACTGCTTTTCACTACGGTTTCATTCATGATCTGCACGGTGAAAGAGGTCCGGTCCAACTCCAACACCGTGAGGCAGATGCCGTTACAAGCTATTGACGAACCGATCTTTGTGTCTTCAAAGCTTTCCGGGCGCTCGATGCGAAGATGTTTGCTGCCGGAATCCACGATGATATTCTGGATAGGGGTCATAGCTTCCACAATTCCGGTAAACAATTTCTACACCCTGAATCTTCGGTCCCAGGCACTGCGCAGGGTATTACTGCTGCTGTATTCCAGATCTCCACCAAAGGGCAGTCCCGTGGAAAGCCGGGTGATGCTGATATCGTGATCTTTGAATAATTCCCAGACATAGTGAATGGTGGCTTCGCCTTCAGCCGATGGTTTCAGTGCCAGAATGATCTCTTTGGGATTTAGTTCTGCCACTCTTTGCGTCAGCCGTTCTGCATTGATTTCTCGCGGTCCATAGCCATCGATTGGCGAGAGCAGATGTCCCAGCACAAAATAGAGCCCCTGATATTCATTCATATTTTCGATAATCTGGATGTCGGCGCTGGTCTCTACGATACACAAACTCTCAGGGCTTCGATTTGTCGCACAGCAAATGGGGCAGGGGTCGCTTTCGGAAAGCATCAGACATTTAGTGCAAGGCTTGAAGGCTTCCACACTTGTTTTGATGATTTCGGAAAGTTCCAGCGCAAAGCTTTTATCCTCGCTAAGCAGATGCCAGGCAAGGCGTTGAGCTGTTTTCTTCCCGATGCCGGGGAAGCGTGCCAAACTATCGACCAGCTTCTGAAGATTCTCGCTGATATACATTATCTAAAAGAGGCCGGGAATCTTCATGCCGCCGGTTAATTTGCCCATGATGTCATTACCGGCTTCAGCCACTTGCTTGTGAGCTTCCTGGATGGCTGCCAGAATCAGGTCTTCGAGCATTTCAACATCTTCGGGATCCACTGCCTCGGGGTCTATCTTGATGCTTTTGATCTCATAAGAGCCTGTCATCCCTATCTTTACCATCCCACCGCCCGAGGATGCTTCAAATACTTTACTCTCCAGCTCTTGTTGAGATTTCATCATCTCTTGTTGCATTTTCTGAGCTTGCTTCATCAATTGGTTCATATTCTTTCCGCCTTGTAACATGGGGAACTCCTTATCTTTATTAGTCTTTCCAAGATATCACAATATCTGAGACAGAGGGAAATTAGTCAAGCGCTTTCATTAGAGGGATTCTGTTCCTATCCGGCCGGATCGTGCTCATGCAGGGTACGATTGTGAACGATTCTACGCTTCAGCGGATTCAGCTGAATAGGCAGATAGCTGACCTCAAACGAATTTGTGCCAAGACTGTGTCTCCTTTATTCCATGACTCCTAAGCGAGATAGAAGGCTGAGGATTGCGGCAAGTGATCGCTGATTCTCTTCAAAAAATACCGGATCAGTTCAGCGCTTCGAAGTGCAGTCTCTACAATCTCTATAGCGGACAAGAGTGGGACAGAATCTCTGTTTATTGTCTATAACGCACTCTCTGGTTTAATACAGAATGAGTTTTTTCGAAATCTGTCCGGTTTCGCCTTCTATGCGATATTTGATAAAATATATACCATTGGCACAGAACCGTCGCCGGTATCGATACAAGGTGACATGGTGGTTGTATTCCATATAGGTTGATAAAAGGAATTGAGCTGGGGATCTGAACCAACTATTGGGTCATATATTGAGAAATCCTGATATTGGTTACCCTGTGTATCAACATGTGTAGTAAGATCATTAAAGAAACAGTTTCTAATTACCAAGCTTTCTGTCGCCCAAGCTGGATTTCCGTCAAACCCACTGCTCATAGATGTCAACTCTGCATCATAGGTCTCATAATCGTCTTTACTACACTTGATACCCGGGGACATCTCCAATAAGTTATCTGCAGTTTTTAGACTAGTAATATCTGAGACCGGAGTTGCAATCAGAATAAAAGCCACTGAGAGGAATAATACTATGAGAAACAGGGAATTTTTCATTGTTTTTTTCTTGTTGTTTATTGTGTTGGACCAAAGCTATTACCAGAGACTAAGTTGTTGTCTCATATACCATGAAACCCTATTGAAGGGTTTCGTGAAAACCTTTTTATAATTCGCCTAGCCACCTGTAAAAGGTATCCCGTTTAGTGATGCCAGAAACAGCAGTAGTTCGAGGGAGCACCAGAAATGTAATTCTCAATCACAGTCCAATAAATACATTAAATATTTGTCCTAGCTTGTGTCAAGAATTTTTTCATTCACCTTATATTATTCTAACTTTGCCGTTCTTGTGGCTTTTTGATGTAGAATCAGCGCGAAGGCTCGCGGTGCATTAGTTCGTAGTTCTTAGTGCTTAGTGCGTAGTTGGCGACGCTGCGCGTCGGTGGATGCTCAGGCTTCGCCTTCACTTTTATTAGGATTGACGCCTCATGAGAGGCGCAATAACGGGAAAGTGCCGGTTTCGGGGTCCCCGCAAAATTGCGCAGCCATGTTGTGGGGTGAAAGAAACGAGATATACAAGTGTGCTTAGTTCTTAGTGCTTAGTGCGTAGTTGGCGACGCTCGCGTC
>NZ_JAVERO010000190.1:0-3188 GCF_034007085.1 Castellaniella sp.
GGCGCTCGATCCGGCGCTGCTGCGGGCGCTGGACGCCGTCCTGTCGGCGCAGCCCGCGCAGACCGCCATCGGCGTGGCGCTCAGTGCCGGGGCCGATTCCGCCATGCTGGCCCTGCATGCCGCCCACGTGGCGCGTCGCCTGGGACGGCGCTTGCACTGCTTCCATATCCATCACGGCCTGCAGGCTGGGGCCGATGACTGGCTGATCCAGGCGCATCGGCTGGCCGGCCTGCTGGGGGTCGGCTGTCACAGTCGCCGGGTGGCCGTCGATGTCGATGGGCGCGGCATGGAAGCCGCTGCCCGGGATGCCCGCTACGCGGGCCTGGCCGGACTGGCCGCCCAGGCCGGGGTCGGGTGCCTGCTGCTGGCCCACCATCAGGATGATCAGGCCGAGACCGTGCTGTTGCGCCTGCTGCGCGGCGCCGGGCCGCTGGGCCTGGCCGCCATGCGCCCCGTGATGGAACGCGACGGTCTGGTCTGGGTCCGGCCCTGGCTGGACCAGCCCCGTGCCGCGATCCTGGACTGCGCCCGGCGGTTCCAGTCATTGAGCGGCTGGCAGCCTGTCAGCGATCCCAGCAATGACGATGCCCGCTATGCCCGCGCGGCACTGCGCACCAGCCTGGCGCCGCTGCTGGATGCGCGCTGGCCCGCCTGGCGCCGGTCGTTGGCCCGCCATGCGCGGCAGGCGCGGGACCTGTCGGATTGGGTGGCTGCGGCGGCCCGCGAGGACTGGCCGGCGCTGGAACCATCGGCCGATGGCCGGGCGTTTTCGCTGGCGGCCTGGCGCGCGCTGCCTGCGCCGCGCCAGGTGGCCGTGCTGCGCCATTGGTTGCAGGTCCTGGGCTTGCGCATGCCGACCGAAGCGCGGCTTCGGAACTGGCTGCGACAGTTGCGCGGCGTCCATGCTCTGGGGCATGACCGGGCCGTCCAGTTGCGCCATGAGGACATCTGGATCGTGGTGCGGCGGGGCCGCGTTCTCTGCGTATCCAAAACCCAGGTAGAATAATTCGTTTTGCCGGGGTGCTGTGGGTCTTTGACCCGTCCCGGTTCGCGCGCGCCCGGTCCGGCGCCAGGCTTCAACCTTCGTCAAGGCATCATGCTAATCGTCCAGAAATACGGCGGTACCTCGATGGGTTCCGTCGAGCGCATCCAGAACGTCGCGCGGCGGGTCGCCAAATGGCACGCCGCCGGCCACCAGGTCGTCGTCGTGCCCTCGGCCATGTCCGGTGAAACCAACCGCCTGCTTGGCCTGGCCAAGGAAATCTCCCCCCAGCCCGACCTGCGCGAACTCGACATGCTGGCGGCCACCGGCGAACAGGCCAGCAGCGCCTTGCTGGCCATCGCCCTGATGCGCCAGGGGGTGGCCGCCCGCAGCTATGCCGGCTGGCAGGTGCCGGTGCGCACCGACAGCGCCTACACCAAGGCCCGGATTCTTTCCATTGACGACACTCGCATCCGCGCCGACCTGGACTCGGGCCGCGTGGTGATCGTCACCGGATTCCAGGGCATTGACGGCGAAGGCCACATCACCACCCTGGGCCGGGGTGGTTCGGACACCTCGGCCGTGGCGGTCGCCGCCGCCATGAAGGCGGACGAATGCCTCATCTTCACCGACGTGGACGGCGTCTATACCACCGACCCGCGTGTCGTGCCCGAAGCCCGCCGCATGAACGTCATTTCCTTCGAGGAAATGCTGGAAATGGCCTCGCTCGGTTCCAAGGTCCTGCAGATCCGCGCCGTCGAATTCGCGGGCAAATACCAGGTTCCGCTGCGGGTTCTGTCCTCGCTCACCGACCCCTTGATTCCGGTCGACGAGGAAATGCACTCGGGCACGCTCATCACTTTCGAGGAAGACCAGAAAATGGAAACTGCCGTTGTCTCCGGCATCGCTTTCAGCCGCGACGAAGCCAAAGTCACCCTGCGCAACGTGCCCGACACCCCGGGCGTCGCCTATTCGATCCTGGGGCCCGTGGCTGCGGCCAACATCGATGTGGACATGATCCTGCAGAACATTTCCCAGCAGGGCATGACCGACTTTTCCTTCACGGTCAACCGCAACGACTTCGCCCGCACCCTGGACTTGCTCCGCGACCAGATCGGCCCGGCCGTGGGCGCCGGCGATATCGTGTCCGACGACAAGGTCGCCAAGGTCTCCATCGTCGGCATCGGCATGCGCAGCCACGTCGGGGTCGCCAGCCTGATGTTCCGCACCCTGGCCGAGGAAGGCATCAACATCCAGATGATCAGCACTTCGGAAATCAAGACTTCGGTACTGATCAACGACAAATACATGGAACTGGCCGTGCGCGCCCTGCACAAGGCTTTCGAACTGGACCAGGAATCCGTCCAGGCCGAGGCCTGAGCCGTCCCCGGACGTGGCGCGCGCTTTGAGCAGTGCGCGCCACGTCCTGTGCTAGAATGCCGGTCTTGCTGGAGACGTGGCCGAGTGGTTGAAGGTACTCCCCTGCTAAGGGAGCATGCGGCTTATACCCGCATCGAGGGTTCGAATCCCTCCGTCTCCGCCAGTGAATGCCCAACACCCGCTGATTTCATTGCATGAATCAGCGGGTGTTGTTTTTTGGCCCTGCCGATGGTCCCCATGCCCCTCGGTGGCGCGGCTTCAGAATCGGGGGAACTGGCTGTCCCGGTCATACATCGGGTCCGGCCCCGGGTGGAGCTTCGTCACCCGGTCGCCGTCGCGGCCCATGAACACGTACATCAGCGAATTCCAGACGTGATCCTGCTTGTAGCGGTAGTTCCAGACCACCTGGCGCACATGGGGCAGGCCGGCCGTATCGACGAGGGCGGGTGGCCCGAATTCGCAGCGCACCTGGTCCGCCGTCCATTCGCCTTGTTTCAGGATCTGGAAATGCGCATCGGTCAGGATGGGCTCGATCCCCTGGACACGGCCCTGCGCATCTACCGTGGCGCCCCAGGCGGACTGTCCCAGGGGTTGCTGCGACCAGACGACGCGGTCGCGGCCCTGGCGATCGACGCAGCGCAGCGTGGGCGCGCCGAATTGCGCTGTGACCTGGGCCAGTGGCGTGCCCGGCGGGGTGGCGGCGATGTTCGCGCAGCCCGCCAGCCAGAGGCTGGCGCCCGCCATCAGCAGACTGCGGATCCCGATCCGTGTGCGTGGTCCGAAACGCATGAAACGCCTCCATATGCCGTGTTCGCCCCCCGATCGC
>NZ_JAVERO010000191.1:0-3180 GCF_034007085.1 Castellaniella sp.
ACCAGCGTATAGGCCAGTTCGGGCGTCACCAGATCGTGGTGGGCAAGCGACATGATCAGCACGACCACGGCTACGCTGGAATGCGAGGCCCAGGTCAGGGCGGCGCTGACCGTCAGGGCGATGGCCGGCGCGTCGGCCAGGGCCAGCAGGGCGCTGCCCAGCAAAGGGGCGTTCTGCAGCGGTTCGAACAGGGTCACCAGCTGGTGCAGGGCCAGCAGCAGCAGACCCAGGCCGATCAGGGCTCGCCCCAGGTCGCGCGCGCGGCCCGGTTCGTAGTGGCGGAACATCCAGACGCCGATGAGCACCAGGCCCGGCGCCAGGGCCGTCGGGTCGAAGGACAGCGCCTGGACGATCAGGGTGGTGCCGACGTTGGCGCCCAGCATGGCTGCCAGGCCCGGTACCAGGGGCACCAGTCCGTCCAGAGCGAAGCCGGTGATCATCAGGCCGGTGGCCGTGCTGCTCTGGATGGCGGCCGTGATCAGCAGTCCGGTGCCGAAGGCACGCGGGGGCGAGCCCATGGCCCGGCTCATCCACAGGCCCAGGGCTTTGCCGAAGGCGCGCTGCACGCCGGTCTGGACCATGTGGACGCCCCACAGCAGCAGCGCGACGAAGCCGCCAAAGGAAATCAGGACCTGGAATTCACGCACGGCCGGTCCTAGGCCTCCTGGCGGCGCAGGGCTTCGATGCGCTGTTCGATGGGCGGGTGCGAGGCGAACAGGGCGCCGATGGCGCCGCCTGTGATGCCCGATGCGGCAAAGGATTTGGGCAGCTCGCCGGCCTCGACCCCGCCCAGGCGGGCCAGTGCGCGGATCATGGGTTCGCGCGCACCCAGCAGGCGCGCCGAACCTGCGTCGGCGCGGAATTCACGGCGGCGGGAAAACCACGCGACGATGATCGAGGCGAGCACGCCGAACAGGATTTCACAGACGAGAACGCTGGCGTAATAGCCGATGCCGACGTCGCGTTCGTTCTTGAGCACGGCCCGGTCGATGAAATAGCCCACCAGGCGCGACAGGAAGATGACAAAGGTGTTGACCACGCCCTGGATCAGGGTGAGGGTCACCATGTCGCCGTTGGCGATGTGGGCGACCTCGTGGCCCAGCACGGCGGCGACTTCTTCTTCGGTCATGGACGAGAGCAGGCCGGTGGATACCGCCACCAGGGCATCGTTGCGGAAGGCGCCCGTGGCAAAGGCGTTGGGCGCGCCGTCATAGATGGCGACCTCCGGGCGGCCGATACCGGCCCGGTCGGCCAACTGGTGCACGGTGTTGACCAGCCAGGCCTCGCGCTGGTTTTGCGGCCGCTGGGGGTCGATGACCCGGGCGCCGGTGCTGGATTTGGCCATCCATTTGCTCATCAGCAGCGAAATGAACGAACCCGTGAAGCCCAGCACGGCCGAGAACACCAGCAGCGCGGTTGGATCGATGCCGTTGGCTGTCAGGTAGCGGCCGACGCCCAGGATGTTCATGGTGATGCTGAGCACCAGCATGACGGCCATGTTGGTGACAAGGAACAGAATGATGCGTTTCATGAAGGCGGGGCTCCGCAGATACAGGGGGGACAAGTTCTCAAAGTGTATAGTATCGGCTTTCGTTTCGTATCCCTGTCTTGGGTGACGCATGCAGTCTTTGTGGATGTTGCTGGCCTGCGCCATGTTTGCCGTGATGGGGGCTTTTGTGCAGCTTGCGGCCGGCCAGGGCGCCACGCTTCCGGAAATCGTCCTGTTTCGGGGGCTGCCGTCTGTCCTGCTGCTGTATTTCTGGGTGCGCTCCACGCGGCGCACGATCCGGCCATCCAGCTGGCGCCTGCACATCTGGCGCAATCTCAGCGGCATCACGTCCATGTGGCTGGGTTTTTTTGCGCTGGCCCACCTGGCCTTGCCCACGGCCGTCAGCCTGAACTACACCGCGCCGCTGTTCATCGCGGGCTGGATGTTGTTTTTTGGCGGCGCCCAGCGCGATCCCGTGCGCGTGCTGGCCGTGCTGGCGGGGTTCCTGGGGGTGCTGGGCGTGTTGCGGCCCAGCATCCAGCACGACCAGTGGTTCGCTGCCTTGATGGGGCTGGGGGCGGGCGGGCTGTCGGCCATTGCCATGATGCAGATCCGCCAGCTGGGGCAGGCGGGCGAGCCCGAATGGCGCACGGTGCTGCTGTTTTCCTTTGGGGTCTGCGTCAGCGGCCTGGGCGGTATTGCGTGGCAGGGCTGGCATACCAGCACGCCGCTGGCTTTCCTGGCGCTGCTCGGACTGGGCCTGGCCGGCCTGGTGGGCCAGCTGGCCATGACTCGGGCTTTCGGTCTGGGGTCTACTCTGTTGACGGCTGCATTGCAGTACATGACCATCATTTTTGCCGCCCTGATCGGTGTCCTGTTCCTGGGTGACCGACCGCAGTGGCTGGCCTGGGCCGGCATGGCGCTGATCATTGGGTCCGGGCTGCTGTCGGTCTGGCGCACCTATACTGAATCCCGCGCCCTGAAAGGCGATGGTCCCCCGGCACAACCCGCAGCCGCAGGCATTCCCACGAAGGAGACACACCCGTCATGACCGCATTGTTGATTCAGCCCGAGGCCTTGCGCGACCGCCTGGCCCGGCCCGGCTGCCTGGTCTTCGACGTGCGCCACGATCTGGCGGACCACCAGGCGGGCCGGCAGGCCTACGAATCGGGTCATGTGCCCGGGGCCCTGTTCCTGGACCATGAAACCCAGCTGTGTGCGCTCAAGACCGGGCGCAACGGCCGCCATCCCCTGCCGGATCGGGCCGACTTCGCCGCCCTGATGCGGGCGCAGGGCCTGACGTCTCGCACCGACGTGGTGGTCTACGATGCCGGCAATGCCATGTTCGCCGCGCACCTGTGGTGGATGCTGCGCTGGCTGGGGCACGAATCCGTCGCAGTGCTGGACGGGGGCTGGGCTGCCTGGCGGGCGATCGGCGGGGCCGTCGAAACCGGCGCGCGCGCCCCGTGCCTGAGCGAGGCCCAGGCGATTCAGGGCTTGGGGCCTTCGGGGCCGCCTTCCATGCCGGTCGTCGATGCCCGCGCCGTTCTGGCCAACCTGGACGAGCCGCGCTTCACCGTGCTGGACGCGCGCGCGCCCGAGCGATTCAGCGGTGCGGTCGAACCCCTGGACCCGGTGGCGGGCCATATTCCAGGTGCCGTGAACCGGCCGTTCGAGCAGAACCTGGGGCC
>NZ_JAVERO010000192.1:0-3170 GCF_034007085.1 Castellaniella sp.
TGCCTGCGGCTATGCTGATGGCTATCCGCGGCATGCGCCTTCCGGGACGCCGATTGTGGTGGACGGGACGCGTACCCGCCTGGTCGGCCGGGTGTCCATGGACATGCTGGCCGTGGACCTGGACCCGGTGCCTGGCGCGGGCGTGGGTTCGTCGGTCGTGCTGTGGGGGCAGGGCGGCCCTTCGGTGGACGAGGTTGCTGCCGCCTGCGGCACCATCGGCTACGAACTGCTCACCGCCGTGACCCCACGGGTGCCGCGCCGCGTCCTGTGAATTCAGGCCAGAGGAGTTGTTTCCATGAAGAACAGTTGTGTGCTCGTCACCGGCGCGACCAAGGGCATCGGCTGGGCCGTCAGCCAGCGATTGGCCGACCAGGGCTGCCATGTCGTGGGTCTGGCCCGGCATGTGGCCGACATTGATTTTCCCGGCTATCTGTACGCCTGTGATCTGGCCAATGCCGGAGAAACCGAAGAACTGTTGCGCGTCATCCGCGAAAAATACCCGGTCGATGCCGTGGTGAACTGTGTGGGGCCGGCCATGCCGGAACCCCTCGGCGAAGTCGATCTGACCTCGCTCTACCAGGCCTTCGACCTGAACGTCCGCGTGGCGGTCCAGGCGGTGCAGGCGTTCGTGCCAGGCATGAAGGCACGCAAGTCCGGCCGCATCGTCAATCTGTGCGGTCGTGTGGTGCATGGCCAGAGCGGGCATACCAGCTACGCGGCAGCCAAGAGCGCGCTGCTGGGCTGTACCCGCACCTGGGCCCTGGAACTGGCCCCCTATGGCATCACAGTCAACGCGGTGTCTCCCGGCCCCGTGGAAACCGGCCTGTTCCGTGCCGAATGCCCAGTCGGCAGCGATGCCGAAAAAGCCGTGCTGGCCACGATCCCCATGGGTCGCCTGGCCCAGGCCGACGAGGTCGCGGCTGCCGTGGTGTTTTTGCTGGGTGACGAGGCTGCCTTCATCACCGGCCAGGAACTGGGCGTGGATGGCGGTGGCAGCCTGGCAGGCCGCTGATGGCCAAGGCACGGACCCTGTTCGTCTGCTCGGACTGCGGCGGCACGGCCGCCAAATGGGAAGGCCGCTGCCCGCATTGCGGCGCCTGGAACACGCTCCAGGAAGCCCGCGAATCCTCGGCGGCGGCCGCCGGCCATCGCTATGCCCCGCTGGCTGCTTCCACACCGGTGCGCCGCCTGGCCGATATCGAGGCCCGCGAACAGGTCCGCAATCCGACTGGCATCGATGAATTCGATCGCGTCCTGGGCGGCGGTCTGGTGGCCGGCGCGGTGGTGCTGATTGGCGGTGATCCGGGGATCGGCAAATCGACCTTGCTGCTGCAGGCCCTGGCCAGTCTGTCCGAGCGCGGTCCGGTGCTGTATGTCACGGGCGAGGAATCCGCCGAGCAGGTCGCCTTGCGCGCCCAGCGTCTGGGCGTGTCGGGCGATGGCGTGGATCTGCTGGCCGAGATCCGCCTGGAATTGATCACCCAGGCCCTGGTCGAGCGCCAGCCCGGCGTGGCCGTCATCGATTCGATCCAGACGCTGTATTCGGGTGAACTGAGCGCTGCGCCTGGCTCGGTATCCCAGGTGCGCGAATGCGCGGCCCAATTGACGCGCATCGCCAAGCAGACCGGCGTCACGCTGATCCTGATCGGCCATGTCACCAAGGATGGCGCGCTGGCCGGTCCGCGCGTGCTGGAACACATTGTCGATACCGTACTGTATTTCGAAGGCGATACGCATTCGTCATTCCGCCTGGTGCGGGCCATCAAGAATCGTTTCGGCGCGGTCAACGAACTGGGGGTCTTCGCCATGACCGACCGGGGCCTGCGCGGGGTGAGCAATCCGTCCGCGCTGTTCCTGGCGGGGCATTCCCGGGATGTGGCCGGATCCTGCGTCATGGCCACCCAGGAGGGTACCCGGCCATTGCTGGTCGAGGTCCAGGCGCTGGTGGATACGGCGCACGTACCCAATCCGCGGCGCCTGTCCGTGGGCCTGGAAAGCAGCCGTCTGGCCATGCTGCTGGCGGTGTTGCATCGCCATGCGGGGGTCGCCACCTACGACCAGGACGTTTTCGTCAATGCCGTGGGCGGCGTGCGCATCATGGAACCGGCCGCCGATCTGGCCGTGGCCCTGGCGATCCTGTCGTCCATGCGCGACCGCCCCTTGCCGGCGGGCCTGCTGGCCTTCGGCGAAATTGGCCTGGCCGGCGAGATCCGCCCAGCCCCGCGTGGGCAGGAACGCCTGCGCGAAGCCGCCAAACTCGGTTTCGTACAGGCGGTCGTGCCGCGCGCCAATCTGCCGCGTCAGCCCATCGACGGCCTGCGTATCCTGGCCGTCGATCGCGTCGAGGACGTGCTCGGCGTGCTGTCCTGAGCGCCGTACCATGGATATGTTCGGCTTGGTGCTTGCCTGCCTGGCGGCAGGCGGCCTGATCGGTTTTTCGGGTGGGGTGCTGGGAATCGGTGGCGGCCTGTTTGCGATTCCCCTGCTGGGGTTGATCCTGGGCTATGAACAGCAGGCCGCCCAGGGGACGGCGCTGATCATGGTGCTGCCGGCCGTTCTGCTGACCTTGCGCAAATATCATCAACATGCGCCCATCGACTGGCGTTCGGCGGCAGCGGGGGCGGCCAGTTCCGTCGTCTGCACCTGGATCGGCGCCCGCTTCGCGCTGGGACTGGACCCCTGGCTGCTGCGCCGCATCTATGCCGGCTTCGTATTCCTGATCGCGGTGTTCTATTTTCGTGAGAGCCTGGGGCGGCGGGCCCAGCCCCGGCCTGCCGGGTTCTATCGCGAGGTGGCGCAGATCCGCAAGTCCTGGTATTTCTGCGTGGGTATTTTCGCCGGGCTGGCCGGGGGCGTGTTCGGTGTGGGCGGTTCGGTGCTGGCGGTGCCGTTCCTGACTTCGGTTTTTCACCTGCGCCAGACTTCGGCCCAGGCCGTGGCGCTGGCGATGATCGTGCCGGGTACCGCCGTGGCACTGGCAACCTATGCCTGGCACGGTCAGGCACATGGCCTGGTGGGCATCCCCCTGGCCGCAGGCAGCCTGCTGTGCGTACCCTACGGGGTGCGCCTGGCCTACGCACTGCCCGAGGCGCGCCTGAAGCTGATCTTTGCCTGCATGCTGCTGCTCATCATGGGGCTGTTGCTGATGAAGTCATGAGATCGGGCATGGC
>NZ_JAVERO010000193.1:0-3153 GCF_034007085.1 Castellaniella sp.
GGGGGCGCCTTTGACGCGGGTGCAGCAGCTCGAAGCCCTGTTCATTCTCCAGGAGGCCCTGTCCAACGTGCGCAAGCACGCCCAGGCCAGCAAGATCGACATCCACCTGAGCAACCGCACCGATTTCCGCATGGAAATCACGGACGATGGGATCGGCTATGATCCTGACAGTCTGGCCGACCGGCCCGAAGGACACTTCGGCCGCCGCATCATGCAGGAACGCGCGCGGCGCATGGGCGCTACCCTGACGGTTTTGACCGCACCCGGACAGGGGGTTTCGATCGTGCTGGAACTGCCGGCCGACCAGCGTCGGCTGGCCTGACGAACCCATGTGCGGCTCGGTCCTGCCGCCGGGAGAAAACCATGATCAGAATCCTGCTGATCGACGACCATAGCCTGTTTCGCACGGGGATCCGCCTGCTGTTGCAGCGGCATCCCGAATTCGAGATCGTCGGCGAGGCGGCCGACGGGCTGGACGGCATCAAGCGCGCCCGGGAATTGGCGCCCGACGTGATCCTGCTGGACCTGAACATGCCGGGGCTTTCGGGGCTGGAAACGCTGCAATTGCTGATCCAGGACGTGCCCGATTGCGCCGTGCTGGTGCTGACCGTCTCCGAGGACGCGGAGGATCTGGGGCAGGCGCTCCAGGCGGGGGCCAGCGGTTATCTGCTGAAAAATGTTGACAGCGATGTGCTGGTGGCTGCAATCCACAAGGTTGCTGCAGGCGAGGCCACGATTGCCGACGAAATGACCGGCAAGCTGATCGAGCAGTTCCGGCGCCGCGCTGATCCGGCGGTGGGCGGGCGCGGCCAGCGCGATCGGCTGACCCAGCGCGAACGTGAAATCGTCCAGTGCCTGGCGCGCGGCGAAAGCAACAAGCTCATCGCCCGCAACCTGGATCTGTCCGAGAGCACGGTCAAGATCCACGTTCAGAATATCCTGAAAAAACTCGACCTCACCAGCCGGGTCCAGGTGGCGGTGTATGCCGTCGAACAAGGACTGCTCGACGAGACCTGAACACCCTCGCTGCATTGCCCGCGCCTACGACCAAAGTCGCCTGTCGGGAAAACATGATTCGTTCTATACATGCTGTACACAGAGCGCCATCCAGGTGCCCGCTCTCTGTACACACCGTGTCCAGAGGGCATCGATGCCCAGAATCATCAAACCCAACAAGGAGACACAGGAATGAATTCCGCCCATACTGTCGTGGCGACAGTCACCCAACATCCCGCCTACCAGGAACTGCTGCGAAAACGCAACCGCATGAGCCTGATCTTCTTTGGCCTGACGGTCATTGTGTACGCGGGCTTTATCCTGACGCTGGCCTTTGATCCCGAACTGTTCAGTCGTTCCGTCGGTTCCATGACCATGACGATCGGGGTGCTCAGTGCCGTCATCGTGCTGCTGAGCGCCGTCGTCCTCGTGTCCGCATTCGTCTATATCTCCAACAAGGTCTATGACCCCTTGCTGGCCCAGATCATGAGGGACGCGACATGAAAAAACTGCTTCTGAGCCTGGGCCTGTTCAGCATGGCCAGCGGCAATGCGATGGCTGCCGCACCGGGGCAGGCCAATACCTCGGCCATTGTCATGTTCCTGATCTTCATTGCCGGGACCATGGTGATTACCTGGTGGGCTGCCCGCCGCACCCATACCACCTCGGATTTCTATACGGCAGGTGGCGGTCTGACCGGGTTCCAGAACGGCCTGGCCATTGCTGGGGATTATCTGTCGGCCGCATCCTTCCTGGGCATTGCGGGCATGGTGTACGTCAGCGGTTTTGACGGCATGATCTATGCCATCGGTTTCATGTTCGGCTGGCCGGTCGTCATGTTCCTGATTGCAGAGCGGCTGCGCAATCTGGGACGCTACAACTTTGCCGACGTGACCTCGTTTCGCCTGGCCCAGAACCCCATGCGCATCCTGGCGGCCAGTGCTTCCTTGCTGATCATTGCCCTGTACCTGATCGCGCAGATGGTCGGCGCAGGCAAGCTGATCGTGCTGCTGTTCGGGCTGGACTACAACGTGGCCGTGGTGATTGTCGGCTCGCTGATGATGATTTATGTCACCTTTGGCGGCATGACGGCCACGACCTGGGTGCAGATCATCAAGGCCGTGCTGATGCTGTTCGGGGCCTCGCTGATGACGATCCTGGTGCTGGCTGCATTCCAATGGGATGTGGACGATCTTCTGGCCCAGGCCGTGGCGACCCATCCATCCGGCCATGCCATTCTCGAGCCCGGCGCCGCAGTCAGCAGCAATCCGCTGAACGTGCTGTCCTTGGGGATTGCGCTGGCTTTTGGTACGGCTGGCCTGCCGCATATCCTGATGCGCTTCTTTACGGTGGCCGATGCCAAGGAAGCCCGTAAATCCGTGATCTATGCCAGCAGCTTCATCGGCTATTTCTACGTGCTGACCTTCATCATCGGTTTCGGCGCCATCGCCTTGCTGGTCAAACACCCCGAATATTTCCAGACGGGGCCTGACGGTTCTTTCAACATGCTGTCCAATCTGATCGGGGGCACCAATATGGTGGCGGTGCATCTGGCCAATGCCGTGGGCGGCAATCTGCTGCTGGGCTTTCTGGCGGCCGTCACGTTTGCAACCATCGTGGCGGTGGTCGCGGGTCTGGCCCTGGCCGGAGCCGCCGCCATTTCACACGACTTGTACGCAAACGTCATCGCCAAGGGGCGCGCCACGGAAAAAGACCGGATGCGCATTTCGCGGATTTCCACGGTGGTGCTGGGCGTGCTGGCGATCCTGCTGGGCATCATTTTCGAAAACCAGAACGTCGCCTTCATGGTGGGCCTGGCGTTTGCCATTGCGGCCAGTGCCAACTTTCCGGTGCTGGTGCTGTCGATTGCCTGGCGAGGCTGCACCACGCGCGGCGCGACCATCGGTGGCTTCCTGGGGTTGGTGACGGCCACGGTGTGGGTGCTTCTGAGCAGCACGGTGTGGGTGGATGTATTCGGCTTTGCAGAACCCATCACGCCGTTCCCCAACCCTGGCATCCTGTCCATTCCGCTGGCCTTCTTCTCGATCTGGCTGTTCTCGACCCTGGATCGCAGTGCCCGCGCGGCCCAGGAACGCGATGCCTTCGAGGCCTTGACCGTGCGCAGCCAGACCGGCATTGGCGCGGCCAGCGCCAGCG
>NZ_JAVERO010000194.1:0-3152 GCF_034007085.1 Castellaniella sp.
CGATCCGCGCCGGGCCATCAAGCCCCCGGACCGGTTGCCAGGCAAAGGCCAGCATCAGCAGCAGATAGCCCCATTCGGACATTTCCGTACTGAAGGTATGCAGACCCAGTGCGACACAATAGGCCAGCGCCGATCCCGCCGTCGCCAGGGTGAAATACACCCGTCCCGGATCTGCCGAGCGGTCCCACAGCGCCCGCAGCGGCAAGACCGACGCGACGACGAACCCCAGCATGCCCAGCAAGCCCAATAGGCCGAAGTCCGCCAAAGCCCCCAGGTAGGCGTTGTGCACGTTCATGGGAATGCCATAGCCCGCGTCGATCGCGGTCGAACCGAAACCGCATCCCAGGGGGAAGCATTCGCGGGACTTTTCCAGGCCGTTGCGCAGCAGGCGAAGCCGAGGGGCATCGCCTTTGCCCAGGCGGTTGTCGACCACGGGGGCGATGGCCTGGTTCACCAGGGCCTCGACCCGGGACGATTCCGACACGGTGGCACTGGCCGGTGGATACAGCCCGTATTTCCAGGCGTTCATGCCGGCGTTGAGCAGCAACAGCGCCAACAAGACCCCCGCCGCCAACGGCAAGGTCCAGGGCCGATGCCGGACTGCACGCCAATCCCCCCGCCCCCACAGGACGGCGCCAAAGCCCAGGCTGATCACCACAATCAGCAACAGCCCGGTCCGGCTGCCATCGATCACGACCAGGAACAGACATGCCCCAATCGCGCAGGCCGCCGCAACCCATCGCCGGGGATTGCACAACCAATCGGCCACACACAGCGGCAGGAAGAACAGGCCCGCCTTCCAGAGCACCCCGGCACGGGCGAAGATATCGCCTTCCCGCGACCCTCCCAGATTGTAGGAAGCCGAAGAAAATGCCTTGGACAGGAAAAACACCAGGGTCACCAGCGCCAGCGCGCCGTACAGCACCCGGAGCAGGGATTCAGCATCCGCCCGGGCCGCCAGTTGCCACATGATCCAGCACAAGATGCCGATGACCAGGATCTTGGCCGCCTGGTACAGGGCCACACCATCCTGGTTGATGCCCGAGGCCACGACCATGCCCAGGGCCAGCAAGCCGAAAGATCCCGCCACCCAGGCCGTGGGCCAGACCCATCCATTCGAGGCGCGCCCCAGCCAGGCATCAATGACGACGACCCCCGCCCACAGCCCCCAGGCCAGCCAATAACCCAAGGGCGTCAACGTATACCGCAAACTGCCCCAGGCCATCAGCAATACAGGAACCCCCAGCAGCACTGTCATCATCCAGCTTCGACTCATGCCCATCACCCAGCCAATACAACCGAGCCATCATTGTAATGACCCAGCGGAACCTGCACAGGTCAGGCGGCTAATGCGAAGGCCTCGGCCGGGGTTTTCATGTTCAGTGCCTGGTGCGGGCGTCGGTGATTGTAAAAACGGATCCAGTCGCCAATGATACGGCTGGCGTGCTGCAGAGATTCAAAGCGATGCCGGTGAGCACATTGCTCTTTCAGCGTCCGGATGACCCGTTCAACCATACCATTCTGTTGCGGGCAATGCGGCGTAATGAACTCCTGGCGCAAGCCATAGCTGCGCACCAGAGCCGTGTAGCTGCGGCTGGTAAAAACGAGCCCATTGTCCGACCGAAGCAGGAACGGCGCCGGTACCCGGCCCAGCGTGCCAAACCGAGCAATCAGGGCATGCTCCAGTGCGCTACTGGCGGTCGTCGCCTTGCCGCTGCGCGACAGGTGCCAGCCCAACAGTTCACGCGTATGGCAGTCGATCACCAGCGCCAGTGTGGCCCAGCCATCACGCCCCGCCCAAATCCGGCACAGATCGGTGGACCAGCGCTCATTGGGTGCAGTCGCCACCGAGGGCAGTGCCTGGATCCGGGGTCTGAAGCCCACGGCGCGTTTCTTCACCTGCCAGCCCTTGAGCTGGAAGATGCGCTGCACCGTGTTTTTGTTGAAACCGAGTAGATGGGCCACCGTTCGGTAGCCAAAGGACGGGGACTCTTCAATCATAGCCTTGATGGGTTCGGCAAACTTGGGATCAACCTTTGGCGCCGCCTTGGTCGGTTTGTAGTAAACCGTGCGCCGGGGAATATTGAACCACTGGCACAGCTTGGCGATCGAGACGGTATAGCCATCTTCCTTTAGTCCCTGACGGATCGTCTCGATCATTTCTCGTCCTCGCCCAACAGGGACTGCAATTTTTTTCTTGCTCTGAGCTCCAGCATCGCTTCGCCGTAGGCCTCTTGCAAGTCCTTGATCTGGCGCTCGTATTGCTCCTTGATGTCCAGCGGATTGGCCCGCAGGGCATTCTCCATGCCCCGTTTCGCGTCATCGACCCATTTCTCCACCTCGGAGGGTGACAGGTCATAGGACCGACTGGCCTCGGACACCGTGGCCTTGCCCTGGAGGATGTCCAGTACCAGAGCGCTCTTGCGCTTGGCTGTCCATCGTTTGATCTCGTCTTCCATCTTCGTGCTCATGGTGATTTCCTAAATTATCACCTGAGCAGGTTTTCTCTGGGTCATTACATCATAGGCAAGACGATGTGACGATCACGTAAGGGTTTCTTAGATTTCTTGAACGCGGGATGATTGAAAACAAAAGAAAATCCCGCTGATCCCCCTGGGACAGAACCAGGGAAATCAGCGGGATCCGGAATAATCGGCTACGGTTTGGTGTGAGTGGTTACTCTGGCTTTACTGAATAAACCCAGGATGACGAATCCAGGGCCCTGAATCTATCCATTGGTCGCCAAAGATTCAAAATGCGCCATGTAAGCACCCACAACGACTGCCATATCAAAATTTTCTACAATTCGAGCTCTGGCCAAGGCACCAAGGGCCTGGCGGCCCTCTGCAGGCATGGATAGCAAATCCATTATTGCCTCTGCCAATGCCTTGGGATTTTTTGCTGGGACCACGCGCCCTGTTTCACCTACGATGTCACGTGCATCCCCCACATCCGTCACGGCACAGGGGATGCCACAGGCCATGGCCTCGCCAATCACATTAGGGAATGCCTCCATCCAGGACGACAGGCATGCCACATCAAACATATTGTTCAAATCCTGGATATCTTGCCGCTCTCCCAACAATATGACAGCATCCTTCAAGCCCAGATCCTGAATCCAGGAAGCCAGACAATCATTTTCAGGGGTCATA
>NZ_JAVERO010000195.1:0-3149 GCF_034007085.1 Castellaniella sp.
TTCCATGGCCTGCCCGAACCGCTGCCGGCTGACCCCGCCACACTGGCCGGCGCAATCAACCAGGCCATGGAAACCCTGATCCGGCGCTTTCCAGAACAATACCTGTGGAGCTACAACCGCTACAAGGAACCTGATGACGCCCCGCCACCGCCGCCCGCAGACCCTGCCCCGACGCCCCGCAGGCCGGCTTGAATCCATCGGCGCATCGTTCCGCTTTCCCGACCATGGCTTTCGATAAAAAACCCCTGCTGCGCGCCGTCCTGGGCCATTTCGGCCGCTGCTCAACCCGAACCCGGCTGCGCTGGGGGCGCATCCTGGGATGGCTGACGCCGCGCCTGCTGCGCTCACGCGCCCACATCGTCCGGGTGAACCTGGCGCACTGCTTTCCCGACCTGCCCCAAACCGAACGGGACACCCTGGCGCAACGCCATTTCCATCTGCTGGCCCAATCCGTTGTCGATCGGGGCCTGTGCTGGTTCGGCACGCCCGAGCGCATCCTGGACACCATCGAACTGCACGGCGAACACCACCTGCAGACCCTGCTGGACCAGGGTCGCCGCATCCTGATGTTCGCGCCGCATTTCATCGCCCTGGACGCCGCCGCCACGCGCCTGACGCTGTTCCTGAAGGAATCGGCCACGCTGTACACACGCCAGAGCGACGCCGATGTGGACGAGATCGTGCGCCTGGGGCGCGGGCGTTTCAACCAGGTCCATCTGATCAGCCGCCACGACGGCGTACGCGGCCTGATCCGGCATCTGCGCAAAGGCATCCCGGTGTATTACCTGCCCGACATGGACTTTGGCCGCCAGGGCAGCGCCTTCATCCCCTTTTTCGGCGTGCCCGCCGCCACCCTGCTGTCGGCCGCACAGATCGCCGCCGCCTGGGACGCCGTGGTGGTGCCGGTCATCAGCCGCCTGGACCCAGGCACAGGCCGCTACCGGGTGGATGTCGGCCCGCCCGTGGATCATTTCCCCGGGGACGACGGCCCCGAGGCCGCCACCGCCCGCCTGAACGCCCTGATCGAAGACGAAGTCCGCCGCGACCCGGCCCAGTATTACTGGGTGCATCGGCGCTTCAAGACGCGCCCGGAAGGCGAACCGGGGTTCTACTGACGCCGCTCGCGCAAGCGCCCCGCCAGAACACCTGAACGCCGCTTTTGCAGGATAATGCACCGATGATCTGGAACTTCACCAAAATGCATGGCGCAGGCAACGATTTCATCGTCCTGGATGGCGTGCGCCAGTCCATCGACCTGACGCCGGCCCGCGCCCGGGCGCTGGCCGATCGGCATTTTGGCATCGGCGCCGACCAGATCCTGCTGGTCGAATCCCCCCTGCACCCGGACGCGGATTTCCGCTACCGGATCTTCAATGCCGACGGCGGCGAGGTCGAACACTGCGGCAACGGCGCACGCTGCTTCGTGCGATTCGTGCATGAACAGGGCCTGTCGCGGCGCAACCCGCTGCGCGCCGAAATCGCCACGGGTCTGATCGTGCTGCACGAATCTGATGAGGGCCGGGTCAGCGTGGACATGGGCCACACCGCCTTCACACCCGAGTCCGTCGCCTTCGACCCCGCCGGCCTGGATACTCGCGTCTGCGGCCAGGACACCCTGTACCGGCTGGATCTCCCGCCCGAAACCGGCGATGCCTGGTGTTCACTGGTGGCGATCTCCAACCCACATGCCGTGATCCAGGTCGATGACGTGGATTCCCACCCCATCGGTCGCATCGGGCCGGCCATCGAATCCCACCGCCGCTTCGCCCAGCGCGTCAATGCCGGTTTCATGCAGGTGCTCGGCCGCCACCACATCCGCCTGCGCGTCTACGAGCGCGGCGCGGGCGAAACGCTGGCCTGCGGCACGGGCGCCTGCGCGGCTGCGGTCGCCGGCATCCGCCGCGGCCTGCTGGACAGCCCGGTCCGGGTGGACACGCGCGGCGGCGCGCTGCAGATCGAATGGAACGGCGAGACCCTGCACATGCAGGGTCCAGCCACCACGGTTTTTCATGGCCAAATCGATATCGACGCCCTGGCCGCAACCTTCTGACTGACGGAAAGCCCACATGACGCAGGATGCCCTTACCGCCCAGGACGTGGCGGACTTTCTCAGCCGCAATCCCGATTTCTTCGACACCCACGCCGATGTCTTTGCCGCATTGCACGTGCCTCATCCCCACCAGGCCCGCGCGATCTCGCTGGGAGAACGGCAGATCCTGACGCTGCGCGCGCGCGTCAAGGAACATGAACACCGGCTGATGCAGCTGCTGCACAACGCCGGCGGCAACGAACGCATCAATCAAGCACTCATGCAATGGTGCGCACGCATGCTGGCCGAACCCCATGCCGACCGCATCCCGGCCCATATCATCCGCAGCCTGTCGGACCAGTTCGACCTCAGCGCCATCGCGCTGCGGGTCTGGGACCTGCCCGCACTGGAAGACAGCGAATTCGCTCAGGACGTCGATGCCGGCATCCGCGCCTACGCCGACAGCCTGGCGCAGCCCTACTGCGGTCCGAACAAGGACCAGGAACCGGCCCGCTGGCTGGCATCGGAACCCGCCTCGCTGGCGATCCTGCCCCTGCGCACGCTGCATGGCACTGCGCCGGTCGGCCTGCTGGTCCTGGGATCGGAAGACACCGACCGCTTCACGCCGGACATGGGCACGGCCTTTCTGTCGCTGATCGCTTCCCTGGCAGGCGCGGCCCTGGGGCGGCTGGCCCGCCCAGCGCCCGAGGCGGCCTGAACCGCGCAGCACCATGCCGGACGATGCCCTGACCGAAGCCTGGCTGGCCGAGCTCGGGTCGCAACAGCGCTATTCCAGGCATACGATCGCCGCCTATCGCCGAGATCTGCAGGCGCTGCGGCGCTGTTTTCCCGGCCAGTCGCTGGACACCCTGGGCGAAACCCAGATCCGCCAGGCCCTGGGACGCCTGCATGCATCGGGACTGCAGCCTCGCAGCCTGGCACGCGCCCTGGCGGCCTGGCGCAGTTTCTACGCATGGCGCGCGCCGGCCGCCGACCTGACGCGCAATCCCGTTCATGGCGTGCGCGCGCCCCGGATTCCGCACAGCCTGCCCAAGGCGCTGTCCGTGGACCAGGCCCAGGCGCTGCTGGATCGCCGGCAGCTGCCACCGGCCACCACCCC
>NZ_JAVERO010000196.1:0-3146 GCF_034007085.1 Castellaniella sp.
AGGCCCAGGGCCAGACAACGCCGGCCCGCCATGGTGAATCCTCTTTCAGCCTGGACGGTCAGGTCGCGGATTCGACGGCCCTGCCTGTCGCATCCGCCCCCCCCAGAACCCTCTCCCGTCCGGACGCACTGGTGGATACCTTTGCGTGATTACTTTCGCTTTCCTGGGCAGGACCCGCATTAAAATGCCTCATTTTGCCCATCAGTCATCGTGACGCATTAACCCGGAACCATGCTCAGGCTACTCAAATTCATTCTCCTGCTCATCATCATCATCGGTGCCTCGGTCGGAGCCACGATGTGGTTCACCAGCAGGGACAGCGCCCCCGGCAACCCAGCGGTCGCCTCCGCCCCAGTCCAGGTGCCCCAGGCTCCTGTCGAGCCGCCCATGGTTCCGACTCCGATCTTTGCCGCGCTCGAACCGTTCACCGTCACACTGTACGGCGAAACCCGCAACCGGATCCTCTATACCGCGATCACCCTGCGCATGGGCGACGAGGCCTCTCGCCAGCAGATCACGGACTACATGCCTGAAGTCCGCGACCGCATCCTCAAGGTGCTGTCGGCGCAACCGCTAGCACTCATCCAGACGCCGGAAGGCCGCCAGGCGCTGGCCGACTCCCTGAAGGTGTCCCTGGCGCGCCCCTTTGCCGCGCAGCTGCCCGGCCCCCAGATCGCCGACGTGCTCTTCACAGCCTTCGTGGTGCAGTAATGGCCTACCACAGCATGCTCTCCCAGGACGAAATCGATGCCCTGCTTGCAGGCGTCACCGGTGAAGAGTCCTCGGTTCAGCAGGCCACCCCGGAACCCCAGGATGGGGTTCGTCCCTATGACCTGGGGTCGCCCGACCGTGTCGTGCGGCACCGGATGCAGACCCTGGAACTGATCAACGAACGCTTCGCACGGCGCCTGCGCTCGATGTTCTTCAGTTTCATGCGCCGCAACGCCGACATCACTGTCAACACGATCAAGATCCAGAAATATTCGGATTTCGAACGCAACCTGCCAGTGCCCAGCAACCTGAACATGGTCGCCCTGAAGCCGCTGCGCGGCACCGGCCTGTTCACCTACGACCCCAATCTGGTCTTCCTGGTCATCGACAGCCTGTTCGGGGGGCACGGACGCTACAACACCCGGATCGAAGGGCGCGACTTCACCAACACCGAACAGCGCATCATCCGCCGTCTGATGGGCTTGACGCTGGACTGCTACCGGGAATCCTGGGAATCCGTCTATCCGCTGGAACTGGAATACATCCGCTCGGAAATGCACACCAAGTTCGCCAGCATCAGTTCCGGCAACGATATCGTGGTGGTGTCCTCCTTCAACATCGAACTCGGCGCCTCCGGAGGCAGGCTCAACATCTGCCTGCCCTACTCGATGCTCGAGCCCATCCGTGACCTGCTGACGCGTCCGCTTCAGCAAGCCGCCGCCGACGCGATCGACCTGCGCTGGACCCAGCAGCTCTCGCGCGAAGTCCGCAGCGCCGAAGTCGAACTGGCGGTGGAATTCGCCCGGATCGACACTTCGATCGCCGAACTGATGCATCTTTCCGTGGGCGACGTGCTGCCAGTGGATATCCAGCCTACCGTCACGGCCCGCGTAGGCGGCGTCCCTGTGCTGGAATGCGGCTATGGCACATTCAACGGCCGCTATGCCCTGCGCGTGCGCAAGGTTCTGGCCTCGCCCGACGACTCCGACAAACTGCTAGCCCGCACGAAAAAATGAGCGACATCAAAGACGACACCCAGGACCCGAACCTGCCGGACCAGTCATCCACAGGCACTGCGGAAGACGACTGGGCCGCCGCCATGGCCGAACAACAGTCCGCGCACGACCAACCCACCCAGGCCAGCGGCCTGGGGGCAGAAGACGACTGGGCTGCCGCGCTGGCGGAACAAACCGCCGCATCCCAGGCAGCACCGGTCCAGTCCGCTGCCGCCCAGGTGTTCCAGCCCTTGTCCGGTCAGGCCAGCGAAGCCGACGGCGACATCGACATGATCATGGACATTCCAGTCCAGCTGTCCGTGGAACTGGGTCGTACACGCCTGACGATCAAGAACATCCTGCAATTGGGCCAGGGATCGGTGGTCGAACTCGACGGCCTGGCCGGCGAGCCCATGGACATCTACGTCAATGGCTATTTGATTGCCCAGGGTGAGGTCGTGGTCGTGGACGAAAAATACGGCATCCGCGTCACCGACATCATCACGCCTTCGGACCGCATTGCGCGGCTGAACAACCGCCGCTGACTGGGCATGGACCAGGATCAGATCCTGCGCGTCGTCCTCGCCCTGCTGTTCATCCTGGGCCTGTTGCTGATGCTGGCCTGGGTGGCTCGCCGAGGCGGCTGGCTGCCGGCGCGCACGCAGACACCCCGCCTGCGTGTACTCGGCACGCTCAGGCTCGGGGTGCGCAGTTCAGTCGCTCTGGTCCAGGTCGAAAACACCCGCCTGGTGCTGGGCGTGACCGCCCAGCAGATCACCCTGCTGCACACCCTGCCGGATCAACCCGGGTCCGGCGATGCGGCATCCGGGGACTTTGCCGAGACCCTCGGCAAGACCCTTTCGAGATCCTGATGCGCCGCCCCGCTGCACGCGCCACGCGATCGGCGCCCTGGCTGCTGGCCGCCCTGGCCTTGATCCTGTGGTGGCCCGCCAGCGCCCTGGCGCAGGCCACCCTGCCCGCCCTGACCGCTACGCCGGGCCCCAACGGCACCGAGACCTGGTCGCTCAGCGTCCAGACGCTGGTCATGCTGACCATGCTGTCGTTCCTGCCGGCAGCACTGCTGATGATGACGGGCTTCACCCGCATCATCATCGTGCTGGGCCTGTTGCGCAACGCGCTAGGCACCGGGGTCTCGCCACCCAATGCCGTCCTGGTGGGCCTGGCCCTGTTTCTGACTTTCTTCACCATGTCGCCGGTCTTCGACCAGATCTACGCCCAGGCCTACCAGCCGCTGGCGCGCGAAGAGATCTCCTTCGAACAGGCGCTGGACCGGGGCAGCCAGCCGCTCAAGGCCTTCATGCTGCGCCAGACCCGGGAATCCGACCTGACCATGTTCGCCGAAATGGCCGGCGTCGGCCCCCTGGAAGACGAAAACGCCGTCCCCCTGCGCGTGCTGGTACCGGCTTTCGTGGCCCGTGA
>NZ_JAVERO010000197.1:0-3126 GCF_034007085.1 Castellaniella sp.
TGGGCTCGCGGCGGATCAAGCGGGAAGGCAGGGGCCCGGATGCATGGGCTGCCGCGTCTGTGGATGGATCGGTCGTCAAGGTGGGTTCCATCGAATCTCCTTGCCCGCTCTTGCAGCGCTGTCCGCGGGGGCGCGACCGTGCGCAGGAGTGGTCCTGTTTTTGGTTCTGTAAGCGAAACGGGTGTCCGGGGGTTATGCCGAGAGGCATTTCGCGGGCGACATGGGCACCACCCGGAATTGTACTGTGTCGACTGCCGCAGGTCAGCACCGCACGGCGTCTTTTGCGAGGCGCATGAACCATGTCGGACAAGACTGGGGGCTACAATCGGAGCATTGTTCCGTCGGAGAGAGCCATGCCTGGATTGTTGCCCAATGTCGATCCCGAGGGCTTGCTGGAATATTCGGTGGTCTACACCGACCGTGCCCTGAACCACATGTCCACATCGTTCCAGCAGGTGATGCGCGATATTTCGCGTACGCTCAAGTCGGTGTATGGGGCGCATTCCGCCATCGTGATTCCAGGCAGCGGCACCTTTGGCATGGAGGCCGTTGCGCGCCAGTTTGCCACCGGTCGGCGCTGTCTGGTGATCCGCAATGGATGGTTCAGCTATCGCTGGAGCCAGATCTTCGAGACCGGCCGCATCCCGTCGGCAGAACGGGTGCTCAAGGCCCGTCCGATCGAATCCGGCGATCAGCCCTTTTTTGCGCCGCCGCCCGTGGACGAGGTCATTGCGGCGATCCACGAATTCCAGCCCGAAGTCGTCTTCGCCGCGCATGTGGAAACGGCTTCCGGCATCATGCTGCCTGACGACTACATTCGCCAGGTGGCCGATGCCACGCATCAGGCGGGTGGCCTGTTCGTGCTGGATTGCATCGCCTCGGGCGCGATCTGGGTGGACATGCGCGATGCCCACGTGGATGTGCTGATCTCGGCACCGCAAAAGGGCTGGACATCCTCGGCGGGTTGCGGGCTGGTGATGCTGGGCGCGGCCGCCCGCCGGCACATCGAAACCACGCAAAGCACCAGTTTTGCCTGCGACCTGCGCAAGTGGCTGGGCATCATGGAAGCCTACGAGCAGGGCACTCATGCCTACTACACGACCCTGCCGACGGATTCCCTGGCCGTGCTGCGTGACGTGATGGCCGAAACCCAGGCCTATGGCACTGACCGGGTCAAGGCCGAACAGCAGCAACTGGGGCAGGCCGTGCGCGCATTGTTGCGTGAACGCGGTTTCAAGAGTGTCGCGGCACCTGGTTTCGAAGCGCCTGGTGTGGTCGTCAGCTATACCACCGACGACGGCATTCACACGACGCGCAAGTTCGCGGCAGTCGGTGTGCAGGCTGCCGCCGGCGTGCCGTTGGCCTGCGATGAGCCCGCTGGGTTCAAGACCTTCCGCATTGGTCTGTTTGGGCTGGACAAGCTGCACAACGTCCAGCGTACCGTGGATACGCTGGCGCGGGCGCTGGAACAGATCCGGTCCTAGGGCACTTTTGATTCCAGAGATCCCTAGGACCGCCGTGCAGGCAGCAAGGGGCGCCCCCCCGTGCGCAGACAAGGCGGACAAGACTCTCCATGCGATCCAGCATCACATTCAAGCTGTTCCTGGCCATCCTGGCGACCTGCATCGTCGTGGCGCTCGCCATGGGCATGGCGGTGCGCTACAGCTTCGACAGTGGCTTTGGCGATTATGTCCGGGAACGCGAAACACAACGGCTGGACAATCTGGCGCAGACGCTGGCGGCCGATTATGTCGAGGCTGGGGGCTGGGGTTTCCTGGCCGAGGGCGGTGATCGCTGGGGGCGTAGTCTGCGCCCCTGGCGTTTCATCCGGCCAGGGGATCACGGCGGGCCTGATCATAGTGGCCGGCCGATGCGCGTCACGCTGCTGGATGCCGAAGGCAACTGGTTGGCTGGACCCCGGGGGCGGCCGGCAGAAGATCTGACCCGCCATCCCATCCTGGTCGAGGGCCGGCCAGTGGGGTGGCTGCTCAGCCCTTCCTTCATGTCCATGCTCGTCAACGATGAAATCG
The DNA here is from genome assembly GCF_034007085.1 of Castellaniella sp. Lineage (GTDB taxonomy): Bacteria > Pseudomonadota > Gammaproteobacteria > Burkholderiales > Burkholderiaceae_B > Castellaniella. The sequence goes on from NZ_JAVERO010000197.1 coordinate 2,031, forward strand.
ATCACCGCTTCCAGACCCGGCAATTGCGGGCGACCTGGGTGATCGTCGGTCTGTCGGTGCTGTTGGCGGCCCTGGTCAGTCTGCTGCTGGCGCGTCTGTTGCTGGTGCCGGTGCGGCGCATCGCCCAGGCCACCCGCAGGCTGGCCGATGGGGATTTCGATACTCGGGTGCGGGTCGGATCGCCCGACGAACTCGGACGCCTGGCACGCGACTTCAACCGTCTGGCGCACAGCCTGGCGCGCAACGCACGCCTGCGCCGGGAACTGATGGCGGACATTTCCCACGAACTGCGGACTCCCCTGGCCGTGCTGCGTGGGGAAATCGAGATTCTGCAGGATGGATTGCGTGCGCCAGACGAGGCGGCGCTGGCTTCACTGGCCCACGAGATCGGACGCCTGAGCCGGCTGGTGGACGATCTGCGCGAGTTGTCCCTGGCTGATGCGGGTGCACTGGATTACCACATGCGTCCGCTGGACCTTTCGGCGCTGGCGGCGCGGGCCTTGGATGCGGTGCGGGATCGCTATGCCCGGGCCGGCATGGCTCTGGGTCAGGACATCGAGCCCGGCCTGCAGCTGTCCGGCGATGAGCGGCGCCTGGAGCAATTGCTGGCGAATCTGCTGGAAAACAGCCTGTGCTACACCGACAGTCCGGGACGTGTGCGGCTGCGGGCCAACCGTTGCGATGGTGGCATCGTGCTGGAAATTGCCGACAGCGCGCCTGCGGTCGCGCCTGATCAGTTGCCAAAGCTGTTCGATCGTCTGTACCGGGTGGAGTCCTCGCGCAGTCGTCTCCATGGTGGGTCAGGTCTGGGCCTGGCGATCTGCCGGTCCATTGTTCACGCGCATGGTGGCAGGATTTCGGCAGCCCCGTCCGACTTGGGCGGGCTGTCGATTCGCATCGAATGGCCGTCGACGGATCATCCGACGATGGCTGCGCCGGACGGACCTGCCGGGATGCGCGAGGGGTGAGACATGCGGATTCTGGTGGTCGAGGACGAACCCAAGCTGGCCGAGGTGCTGCGAACCTACCTGCAGGCGGCAGGCTATGACGTGTGTTGCGTCGGTGATGGCCTGGCTGTCTTGCCCTTGCTTGAACG
>NZ_JAVERO010000198.1:0-3125 GCF_034007085.1 Castellaniella sp.
TGTCAGCACCTGGGCGCCATGGCGCAGCAGGCGTTCCCGGGGGCGCTCGGAACAGGCCAGGCGAGTGTCTTGTGGCATGATTAGGCCCTAAAATGGACGGGTTTGCATCGATTCCTTCACGGTGGCATTTTGACTTCAATCCAAGCCGCGCAGCATGTCCGACCGGACTCTTATGTCACGCTGCACTACCGCATCGAACTGTTGACGGGCCCCGGGGCCGGTACGGTGTTCGTCGATACCTTCCTGGACCGGCCTGCCACGCTGCAGATGGGCATCGGCCAGTGGGCGCCGGGGATCGAGTCCCTGCTGCTCGATCGCCCGGAAGGCGAACACTTCACGGCAGACCTGCCCGCAGCCCAGGCGTATGGCGAACGCAACCCGGATCTGCTGCGCTGGGTCGGGCGCGATGAAATGGCACGCAATGCCCCGCCGGACACCGAATTCGAGGCTGGCGACATGGTTGAATTCGTGGCGCCCAATGGTGGCCGTTATTCCGGCGTACTCAAGGTACTGCGCGATGATGCCGCCCTGTTTGACTTCAACCATCCCCTTGCGGGCATCGACCTGCAGGTCGAAATCAAGATTCTGGGGGTTCTGTGACCGAACACCGATCCACTACCGCTGTACCGGTCAGTGATGTCCGGGGGGCCGAGATCGTTCTGGCGCAGCCGCGCGGTTTCTGTGCTGGCGTGGACCGGGCCATCGAAATCGTCGAGCGTGCCCTGGAAATCCACGGGGCGCCGATCTACGTGCGTCACGAGATCGTGCATAACCGCTACGTGGTCGAGGATCTGCGCGCCAAGGGCGCGGTTTTCATCGACGAACTGGAAGACGCGCCTGCGGGCTCGATCGTGATCTTTTCCGCCCATGGCGTTTCCCGCGCCGTACGTGACGAGGCCGAACGCCGTGGCTTGCGCATTTTTGACGCCACCTGCCCGCTGGTGACCAAGGTCCACGTCGAAGTCGCTCGCATGCGCAAGGAAGGCCGCGAGGTCATCATGATCGGCCACAAGGGCCACCCGGAAGTCGAAGGCACGCTGGGCCAGGCCGATGACGGCATGTACCTGGTCGAATCGGTCGAGGATGTCCAGGCCCTGCAGGTGCGCCACCCGGACCGTCTCGCCTTTGTGACCCAGACGACCTTGTCCGTCGATGATGCCGCCCAGGTGGCCGATGCCTTGCGCGCGCGCTTTCCCGGCATTGCCGAACCCAAGAAAAGCGACATCTGTTATGCCACGCAGAACCGGCAGGACGCCGTGCGCATCATGGCGCCGCAGTGTGATCTGGTGCTGGTGGTCGGCAGCCCGAACAGTTCCAATTCCAACCGCCTGCGCGAGGTCGCCGAGCGCAAGGGCGTGACCGCCTATCTGTTGGATCATCCCGACATGATCGACCCTGACTGGTTGCGCGACGCTCAGCGGATTGGCGTGACGGCTGGCGCCTCTGCGCCCGAAGCCCTGGTGCGCCAGGTGATCGAGCGCCTGCAGGCCCTGGGCGCGCGGTCCGTGCGTCCTTTGGACGGCGTGCGTGAACAGGTGGCTTTCCCCCTGCCGCGCGAACTGTCGCGCAAGCGGGTGGAATGACATGAAAATCGGCTTCTGTGGACTGGGCCGCATGGGCGTGCCCATGGCGAAGCGTTTGTTGCAGGCCGGCCATGAGGTCCACGTCTGGAACCGTTCTCCCGGCCCGCTGCGGGATCTGCAAGCTGCGGGCGCCCACGTCTGCGCGACGCCGCGCGTGCTGGGCGAACGCTGTGCCTGGGTCGCCCTGTGCCTGTTCGACGCGGGGGCGGTGCGCGATGTGGTGTTTGGTGTGGATGGGCTGGCCCAGGCTGGTTCGCTGGAATTGCTGATCGACCATTCCTCCATTCCGCCAGCCGAGACCCGAGAATTTTCCGAACGCCTGGTCCGGGCCAATGGCGCCGTCTGGCTGGATGCGCCGGTGTCCGGCGGGACGGGCGGCGCGGCGGCCGGCACCCTGGCCATCATGGTGGGTGGGCCGGCCGACGTCTGTGATCAGGCGGCGCCGTTGCTGATGGCGTATGCCAGCCGGGTGACCCACATGGGGCCGACGGGCTGTGGCCAGGTGGCCAAGCTCTGCAACCAGACCATCGTCACGGCCACGATTGCCGCCATTGCCGAATCGGTCGCTTTGGCGCAGGATGCCGGCGTGGATGCCGCTCGCCTGGCCGAGGCGCTGGCCGGCGGCTGGGCCGATTCCACATTGCTGCAGATTTTCGTGCCGCGCATGACCCAGGCCCCCGGCGCTGCCCAGGCCACTCTGGACACCATGCTCAAGGACCTGGATACGGTGGCCGCTTTGGCGCGTGACCAGGGCACTGCCATGCCAGTGGCTACCGCAGCCGGACAAAGCTATCGTCTGGCCAGCCGCCAGGGCCTGGGGGCAGAAGACGCTTCGCAGCTGATCCGGCTGTACGACCGCGCCGCCAGGCGTGCTGATGGAGAAACATCCCGATGAGTTCGCGTTCTTTGAAGACCGCCGCCGGTCTGGTGGCTGCCCTGGCGGTCGCCTACACGGGGGCTTCCTGGTATGCCGGGCGCCTGGCCCAGGAACGGATCGAGGCCTGGGTCGAGCGGGCCAATCAGGAAATTGCCGCGCAGTGGGCGTCCGCCGATCCGCGCCCCGTCTTGACGATCCAGGACTACCGGCGTGGGGTGTTTGCCTCGGACATCCGCTACGGTTTCCAGTTCCGCGACGAAGCCGGCCGGGACCAGACCCTGGGCCTGCAGGACGCGCTGGTGCACGGCCCCTGGCCCTGGGCGGCAGTGCGCCAGGGTGAATGGCGACCTGCGGCCGCCTGGAGCCGGATCGAGCCTTTGCCGGGTGGTTCGTGGCAGCCCTGGTTCGATGCGTTGCCTGCTGGTACGGCACCCTGGACGCTGCGTTCCAGGATCGGGTTCGATGGTGGAGTCGTGGCGCACTGGCGCCTGGAGCCGGTGCGGCTGGCCGACGATCGTCTGGATTTCAGCGGCGGTGATGTACGAATCGACTACGCCCCCGAGGCGCGCCGGACAGCGGTGTCCGGGCACATCGATCGACTGGCCGCGTTCGATGCCGATTCCGGCGTCCGGGTGCGCTTCGAGGGCCTGGATTTCGATGGGGCG
>NZ_JAVERO010000199.1:0-3117 GCF_034007085.1 Castellaniella sp.
ACACGCAAGGCCTATGAGGCCGAATCCCGGATCCTGGCAGCTGAAGCCAGCGGCCGCCGTGCCTGGCAGGCTCCCATCGCCAACACCGTGGCCGAAGCCGGGCTGGATGAGCGCCTGACCCCAGGCCAGCGCGAAGCCGTGATGCTGATTGCCAGCGACACCGACCAGATCGCTGGCATCCAGGGCCTGGCCGGGACCGGCAAATCTTTTGCCCTGCAAAACGCCCAGGCCATCCTGCAGCAGCAGGGCCACAGCCTGGTGGCGCTCGCGCCCTATGGCGGCATGGTTCGCAATCTGCGCAAGGACGGCGTCCCGGCCAACACCGTGGCCTCGGTCCTGGCCGCCCGCGACAAGCGGCCCTTTACCAGCCAACTGAGCCCGCAGTCCGTGGTGGTGATCGACGAGGCCGGGGTCGTGCCCGTGCGCCAGATGGACAAGCTCCTGGCGCTCATCCAGCCTACCGGCGCGAAGGTGGTGCTGCTGGGTGACACAGCCCAGACCAAGGCCATCGAGGCCGGCCGCGCCTTTGCCATGCTGCAGGAACACGGCATGAAAACCGTGCTCATGGGCGACATCCAGCGCCAACGATCCGAACGGCTGCGCCATGCTGTGCAGCTAGCCGCCCATGGCCAGGCCAGCCGCTCCCTGCCCTTGCTGGATCGGGTGCTGACCATCCCGGATCAGTTCAGCATCGATGAGCATGGTCAGAAAACGCGCGATTGTTCTGCGCGGTATGAAGCCATCGCCCAGGCCTATGTGGAGCTGCCTGCCGATCAACAAGCCAGCACGATCGTCGTGACCGGCACCAATGCCTCGCGCCAGGCGATCAATGCCCGCATCCACGCCCTGCGCGGGCTGGAGGGCAAGGGCCAGCGCTGCCAGCTGCTGTCCCGCCACGACACTACACGCGCCGAGCGCAGTGTCGCCCGGTATTACACCGTGGGCGATATCGTCGTGCCGGAACGTGATTACCAGTGCGGCCTGAAGCGCGGCGAACTGTATCGGGTGACCGGCATTCCACGCCATGACCGCATCACGGTGCAGGCGGTAAACCCTGCCGCGTCAAAGCCTGATCCCATCGAGCTCATCCCCCGGACCATGGGCAAGCTCTCGGTTTATCACCTGAACGAATCGGAACTGTCCGTGGGCGACCAGGTGCGCATCACGCGCAATGATGCCCAACATGACCTGGTCAATGGTCAGCTGGCGCAAGTCGTCGCCATCGAGGCCAGTACCGTCACCATCGAGGCAGGCGGTCGCCACATTACCCTGCCCACCGGCCGGCCGCTGCACCTGGACTATGCCTACACCACCACGGCGCACAGCGCCCAGGGCCTGACCTGCGACCGAGTGCTGTACAACGCAGAAAGCTTCAGCCGCACCACGACCCAGGATACCTACTACGTCAGCATCTCGCGCGAGCGCCATGAGGTCGTGGTGTTCACGGATGATGCCGACAAGCTGCCGGAACGGGTGGATCGAATGGGGGTCAAGGGGCTGGCGCATGACCTAGCCCCGGCGCAAGTCGAAAGCCCTACCCTGCACCCGCAGGGGCCCGATGCAGCCCTGGAACAGGAGGAAGAACCTTCCATGGAAATCGGTTGACGCTTTTCTGTATTCAAACCGTCTGCCGGACGCCCCATGGATGACCTTTGATCGCCCCCGAAGTATCCTTATCCCGTCCTGAAGCTGTAGCCGCTCTGGCTCCGTTATGCATCCGGTTCGTATCCGTGGTGTATCCGGCAAGCATCCAGAATGAAACTTCTTGTCCTGCCCAGAATGTCTACGCGCCATTCGACCACAGCCGTGGCCGCCATTCTTCCCGCTGGATCAATGGCTTGCGCCATTCCAGTGCCCTATCTGTCCTACATCACCAAAACTGGCCATCTCCCGGCAAGCCATTGATCCACAACGTCTTTCCCCACCCCGCCAGGGGTGCGTCATGTGTGGGACGTTTAAGGCCACAAATGAGTGCAGCGGCTTTGTGGACTGAACGGCCCAGCCTGACCGGAAACCGGGCAGGCAGCGTCACAGCACAGGGCCCCAGGCGAAGCCTGGGAACGGGGCCAGGCGTCAGCACCAGGCAGGCCACAGGATGCACAGGCGGATCCAGAATGGGCAACACCAGGCCCACCAGCAGCAGCCCACAAAAACCACCAGCCCAGAACGCGACAAGGCCCGGACAAAGCCGGGCCAAAGTGTCATGCGGGACCAGGCCGGGATCACCCGGCCGGGCTCATGCAGCCTCTTAAAACGGAATATCCGACTCTTCCGGCGCGGCGGATCCAGCCGCTGGGGCCGCAGCCGCAGCCGCAGCCTGCCCATTACGCCCCTTCGCCCTGCCTGCTGGGGCCGCCGCCTTCGCCTCCCCCGCCTGGCCGTCATCTCGACCACCCAGCATCTGCATCTGGTCGGCGATGATCTCGGTGCTGTAGCGGTCTGTGCCGCTCTCCTTGTCCTGCCATTTGCGGGTCTTCAGCCGTCCTTCCACAAACACGGTGCGGCCCTTTTTCAGGTATTCGCCGGCGATCTCGGCCAGGCGGCCGTAGAAGACGACACGGTGCCATTCGGTCTCTTCGCGGCGCTCGCCGCTGGCCTTGTCGCGCCAGGTGCTGGTCGTGGCAATCGACACATTGCAGACGGCGGCACCGTCCGGGGTGTAGCGGATCTCCGGATCCTTGCCCAGGTTGCCGATGAGGGTCGCGCGGTTCAATGATGCCATGGTGATTCTCCAATGTTGAAAGTCTGAGGTGATGCCCCAGGCCGGGATCCGGCCCAGGGATAAAAAGCGGGGTTCAGGCCTGGTTCAAGGCGTCCAGGTGGCGGATCACATCCTTGGCGGCCCATTGAGCATTGCCGGTCAGCTGGCGCACCCAGGCGCTGCGCGTCGGGCTCCAGCGAAAGCCGCAGCGTTTCAGCACGTCGCGGGTGTCCTTGGCCGGTTTACCGTCAAACAGGAACATGGCGCGGTTCTCCTGCGGATCCTCGCGGTAGGTGTACCTGCTGCGGGTTCATCATGGTGTTAGCCGTGGAAATCAGGCTTTCGGCCGCCACCCGGCCAGCAGCCAGGATCTGGTCATCAGTCGCGGGCCGATAACGTCCGCTGGGGCTGCGCAC
>NZ_JAVERO010000031.1:0-20937 GCF_034007085.1 Castellaniella sp.
AAGACGCTCGTCGATTTCCCCAGACTGTTGGCGAACTGGGCCACCGGCGTGCGGCCGGCCTCGATCTTGTCGCGGTAATCATTGTGGAAATAGGTCAGGCTGGCGCCCAGGCCGTCGGGGCTGCGGAATTCGATGCCCAATTCCTTGTTGAGGCTGGTTTCGGCTTTCAGGTCGGCATTGCCCAGCAGAAAGCACGCGGGATCACCCGATTTGGTGTTGCCCCAGCAGCCATTGCCGTCGCTGTAGAGCGCATACCCGGGGTTGCTCTGGTACAGATTGGGCGCCTTGTAGGCCCGGGCGATGCCGGCCTTCACCGTCCACTGGTCGTTGACCATGTAGGACAGGTTCAACGCCGGGCTCCAGTTGTTGCCCTGCAGGCTGTGGTGATCGAAACGCAGGCCGGGCGTCACGGTCCAGCGGTCGCCGATATACAGATTGTCCTCGACGAACACCGAATAGATCGTGGCATGGGCCTTGGGTGCGTAGGCAAAGGGCACGGCGGGCATTTTGCCGCTCGGGTGATTGCGCGCGGCCAGATCGGATGAATAATCCTCCAGGTCCTGGCGCACCCATTCCAGGCCAACCGTGCCCATCTGGTCGATGCCGCCCCAGTCCAGGCGGCGGTTCAGTTCGGTGTGGGCGGTCAACGTGCGCAGATTGATGTCGCCGAATTCCCGCCCGCTGAACAGCCCTTCTGTCCCGCCCGCCAGGCCTTCCAGGGTCCGGGTATTGCGCGTCTGCTCGTATTGCAGGTAGCTGAGGGTGTGGGTGGCCGGATTCCAGTCGCCCGCATGGGTGATGGCATAGGTCTGCCGATAGATCCGGTTGGTTTCCCCGCCCAGGGCCCCCTTCACATAGCCCGTCTTCTTGTCCAGGTTGGTGTTCTGCGTATCGCCGACGTAGATATTGCCCTGGCGGCCGTAGCCGGCCTCGAAAGCGATCCGATGGCCGGCAGCGGGCTTCCAGCTCAGCACACCGTTGATATCCCGATGCTTGTAGCCTTCGCGGCCTGCCGGGAATGTGCCCTTGTTGCCCCCCAATCTGAGCGACTGATGGCCGTCGTTGATGTCCCACGCATCCCCCTGGAAATTCGCCGCACTGCCGCTCAGGCGGAAATCCAGACGGTCGGCAATCGGGCCGGTCAGGCTGAAGGTGGTGCGGGCGGTGGCGCCTTCGTCGCTGTGTTCGGGCGCGTTTGCGTACACCGACACCGAACCGCTCAGCCGGTCTGCAGCCGGCTTGGTGATGATGTTCACTACGCCACCGGCGGCACCGTTGCCATAGCGCGCGGCGGCGGGACCGCGCAGCACTTCGATGCGCTCGATCAGTTCGGGCGGCACCCAGTTGGTGTCGCCGCGCGTGTCGCGTTCGCCGCGCCAGCCAAAGCGCACCGACCCGCGCGAGGACACGGGCTTGCCATCGATCAGGATCAGGGTGTTTTCCGGGCCCATGCCGCGGATGTCGATCTGGCGGTTGTTGCCGCGCTGGCCGCTGGACGAATTGCCGGTCAGGTTCACGCCCGGCATGGTGCGGATGATTTCCGACACGTCGGTGGCGGGCGGGGATTTCTGGATGTCCCCGGCCGTGATGGTGGATGCGCCCGGAGTCTGTTTCAGTTCCTGTTCGGCCTTGACGACGACACGGTCGAGTTGGGTGACATCGCTGGATGATTGCGCGCCAGCCGGGGCAGCGGCCAGGCCCAGGGCAATGAGCAGGCCAACCGGCGGCAGGGCGCGGCCCTGGACCTTGGAGACGAACATGTGGATTCCTTGGATGACGGTAGATGCGTGAAATTTTTATGAATATAAACGATAACTATTTCTATTTACAAATCGACATTTTTCAGGAATGCGATCCGTTGGCGCCCAGGTCGATGCGCACGACGCTTTCCATGCCGTCGGCCCGGTAGGCGGGGTGCTTGTCGTCGTGCGGTCCCTTGATCGTGGCGTACAGGACCTGCCCATTGGCCGCCAGGGCCAGGCTGTTCGGATGCGCCGGCAGGTCGTGGCGCGCCTTCACGGCATAGGTCGTGCCGTCGATCACCGTGATCGCGCCGGTGCCCAAGGGATGCGCGCGCGAAGCGCCCCGGTTGCTGACGTAGATTTCGTCGCGGACCGGGTTGTAGCGCACGTCCAGTGCGCTCTCGCCCACAGGGACGGCTGCCAGGACGCGGCCGGTCGTGGTATCGAAGACGACCAGGCGGCCGTTGCCGGCATCGGCGCCGAACAGGCGCGCGCCGGTATCATCCAGCGCGACGTTCACCAGGAAGGGCTCGGCGCCATCCAGGGTGAAGCGATTCAGGATCTTGCCGCTGTCCGGATCGATGACAGTCACGCCATAGTCGCCGCCCTGGCCGATGTACAGGCGGTTCGCAGCGGGGTCATAGGCCGCGCCGGCGGGCCATTTGCGCAGTCCGGACAGCGTGTGCAGGATGATGCCGCGCTTCAGGTCCACGATCCAGACCTTGCCTGCCGTGTCGGGATTGGTGACGAACATGCGTTCGTGCGCTTCGTCCAGCACGATCTGGCGGACATGCTCGAAACCACCCTTGGCCTTGGCCTGGCCGAGCCGGTAGTTCGCCGTCTTGCCGGTCTTCAGGTCGATGGCCTGCACGATGCCGTTCAGGGTGTTGCCGGCGTACAGCGTATCCGTGCGTGCATCATGGACCAGGCCGTAGGGCTTGCGCTCGGTCTGGATGACGGCCTGGGTTGCCAGAGTATCCGGGTCCAGGCGGTAGATCGCGCCGCCCTCGTCGGCCTTGAAGCGCTGGCCCGAGGACGCCACGAACACGGCACCGTCGGCCACGACCAGTTGATAAAGCCCGGGGGCGAGGTCACGGCGCAGCACGGCCTGCCGCGCCTGGGCCTGGGTGTGCGCCTTGTGCGCCTGGGCGTCCGGGCCGGCCTTGCCCGGCTGCCCGCCAGGAACGGCGCAGGCCGCCAGCGCGGTGCCCAGGACGAATGTGCCCAGCAGTCGGGCCGGTATGCGGGCCGTGTCCGGACGATGGCAGCGGAGGTGTAAAGTACGCATGGTGGGGGTTCCTTGCAGGATGTGGAGCGGTGGCCGGGGCCTCAGAAACGCAGATCCAGGCCGAGACGGAACGCACGCGGCGCGCCGTAGTAGGTCGAGCCCGGATCGGGGTGGTAATGCTTGTCGAACAGGTTGTCGATGTTCAGGCGAACGGACAGGTCGCGGCTGATCTGGTAGCGCGCCATCAGGTCCACCACGGCATAGGCGTCCTGCTCGATGATGCGGTCCTGTGTTTGGGGGTCCTTGAGCTTGATGGACGCGCGGCTCTGCCAGCGTACGCCGCCGCCCACCGTCAGGCCATGGCCGATGCCAGGCCAGCGGTAGCTGGTGAACAGCTTGGCGGTGTTCTGCGGCACGTTCGGGTTCAGCGTGACTCGATGCCGATCCTGCGACAGGGCGCGGGTGAAACTGGCGGCCACCTGCCAGTTCGGCAGCAGTGCGCCGGATATTTCCAGGTCGATGCCCCGGGTGGTGGTGCCGGAGACAGCCTCGTAATACTGTTTCGGGTCGCCCGGCTGCCGGGGCACGGCGACGGCAAAGTTATCCTGCCGCACACGAAACAGCGCGGCGGCGACATTCAGCCGCCCGTCCAGCAGTTCGCCCTTGGCGCCGACTTCGTAGCTGCGGCCCAGCAGGGGCGGCAGGTAGTTTTCGTCCCGGTCCTGCTGGTTCTGCGGCTTGAAAATGTCCGTGTAGCTGGCGTAGACGGACCATTCGCCGCTCAGGTCGTAGACGATGCCGGCGTAGGGCGTGAGCTTGTCGGATTCGTGGCGGTCCAGATGCGTCGCGCTGCCATCGTAATAATGCGTGTCCTTGATGTTTTCCCAGTGGGTGACGCGACCGCCGATGATCAGCGACAGACGGTCGGTCGGCTTGAAGCGCGCGGTGGCATAGGCGCTGGTGAGGTTCTCGCGGTTGACGGTATCGCCGATCGCCGGGTTGTCGGGCGCGCCGGGCGTGCGGCCATCCCAGGTATGGATATTGTCAATGGCCGGGGACCAGCCCGTGAACCACCACAGGGTGTATGGCGAGGTTTCATCGCGCGTGCGCGACGCCGTGGCGCCAAGCACCAGATCGTGTTCCCGGCCCAGCAGGGTAAAGGGCCCCATGGCATGCACGTCCAGGGTGTTCTGCACCGGCTTGCCCGCCCAGCGGCCCGCCCACAGATTCACGCCCGTGCCGGTGACGCGGTCAGGATTCCCGCCGCCGGCGTAACCCAGCACTTCGTCATAGCGATAGACGCTGCGTTCCAGCGTGCCCTTGATCTTCCAGCCGTTCTCGAAGCGATGTTCCAGCGCGGCGAACCAGGTCTGGTTGTGGCGCCGCGAATAGGCCCAGTCGGCGGCGGCGGACTGGGTCCGGTCCCAATCCGTGCGCCCGCCGTCCGCATAGAACATCGGCAGGCCGCCGCGCGAATGACCCGTGGCATCCTGGTTCTGGAACAGAAAGCCCAGCGTGGCCAGGGTGCTGGGCCCCAGGTCGGCCTCGACGATGCCGTACAGGGTCTTGCCACGTTCCTGCAGGCGTTCCAGGTACGAGCCGTTCTTCTGCCAGGCGGCAACCAGCCGACCGCGCACGGAGCCGGACTCGTTCAGGGGCGCGGACAGGTCCGCCTCGGTCCGGTACCAGTCCCAGGATCCGGTCTCGATGCTGGCGCGCGCCTGGAATTCACGCATGGGCCGCTTGCGGATCAGGTTGATGGTCGCGCCGGGCGCGCCCACGCCGCTCATCAGGCCGTTGGCGCCTCGGATCACCTCGACCCGGTCATAGGGCGCCATGTCAGCCGTCTGGAAGATTTCCCTGTAGCCGCTGTAGACCTGATTGAGCCCATCGACCTGGTAGTTTTCCACCTGGAAGCCGCGCGCATAGATCGGGCTGGTGTCCGACCCCCGGTTGCCCGCGACATTCATCACCAGGCCCGGCGTGTTGTCCACCACATCGGCCAGTGTGGTCAGGCCCTGATCGTCCATGCGCTGGCGGGTGATGACGCTGACGGACTGCGGCGTTTCGCGCACCGACAGGTTCAGGCGCGTGGACATGTTGCTGGCCTGCGCGGCGTAGGACCCGGTGCCCTCTGTGGTCGGATCCAGCGCGGCGCCGCGCACGACGACCGGCTGCAGCATGCGGTTCGGCGGCTGGGCGGGCCGATCCAGCGTCTGCCCGGCGGCCTGGGCCCAGGCCGTAGCCTGGCCGCCCCCCAGCCCGACTGCCGCCAGAACGACAGACAGCCCTGCCACAGCCCCACGACGAGGCCGCCTGAATTTCACCATGGTGTTCGCTCCCTGTATCAGTTGTGTGCTTGTTGTGTGCAGCGATTGCGCTCGATCACCATGGTAATGCAAATGAGAATGGATATTAATTATTAATTTAACATGCTGAATCGAGATGCATGCAACTGAATCGCCGCCATCCTGTCAGGCGTCCTGTTTTCTGCCATGCGTGATAACCTCGCTGCTGCATCTGGATGCCTGAACCGTACGTCTGTACGCGAGCGAGAACAGCATATGAATACCGCCTCGTTGATTGCCCTGGTGGATCAGTTCCGCCATCTTCCACACGAGCGAGCCACTGTGGAATTCAAATCCAATTGGGACAAGCCTGAAGATATCGGTCAGTACTTGTCGGCCCTGGGAAATGCTGCAATTCTGGAAGGTCATGACCGTGCCTGGATGATCTGGGGAGTAGACAACACCACGCATGCAATCATCAGCACGACATTCGATCCGTTCTCAGCAAAAGGAGAGGGCAATCAGTCACTCAGCATGTGGCTCACACAGAACACGCTGCCTCGCCCCGATTTTGATTTCCATGAACTGCCGCATCCTGATGGGCGGATCGTGGCGCTTGAAATTCACCCACCACGCGCAGCGCCATTGGCTTTCAAGGGCGAACGATACATCCGCATCAACAGCCACAAGACCAAGCTTTCGCAACATCCAGACAAAGAATCTCGCCTATGGGCCCTGCTGGGTCAGAAGGAAGACTGGTCAGGCCAAGTCATTGCCGAGGCCACGCTGGACGACCTGGATCCCGACGCAGTCATAGCGGCACGACAGCGTTTCGAGGAATACCTGCTCAAATCAGAACGCGACCAGCAGCGACACGAACGGATCAAGGCTCAAGTGCGCTCATGGGACATACCCACCTTGCTGAACAAGGCGCATATCACAAAACAGGGGCGCATCACGCGGTCCGCCTTGCTGCTTCTTGGCAAGGACGAAGCCACTCATCTTCTATCGCCCGTCGATGTCAAGATGACCTGGGTGCTGCGTGATGAGCACAACCGCACGGTGGATTCACAGCATTTCAGTCTGCCACTACTGCTGTCCACGGGAAAACTGGCCGGACGCATCCGCAATATCATGTTGGAGCACATGCCTGATGGACAGCTGTTTCCTACCGCAGTCCCGCGCTACGACGGCTGGGTTCTGCGCGAAGCGCTACACAACTGCATCGCTCATCGGGATTACCGTCTAGGCGGCAAAATAAATGTGGTTGAATACCCAGATCGCCTCGTGTTCAGCAACCTGGGACAGTTTCTACCACCCAGTGTCGAATGGATGCTGGAGCATCAGTCACCGCCAGAGCATTACCGCAATCAGTGGCTGATTGATGGCATGATTCGACTGAGAATGATCGACCAGGCTGGCAGCGGCATCCGACGCATGTTCGAAACCCAGCGTGATCGGTTCTTTCCTTTGCCAGATTACGTCCTGGATCCTGCAGACAATGGCTATCCAAGAGTTGAAGTCACAATCAGCGGCAACATTCTCGACGTGAATTACACGCGCTTGCTGATGAAGCGCCATGATCTGGACTTGCAGCAGGTATTGTCGCTGGATAGGGTACAGAAAAAGAAACCTATCTCCGCCGACAAAGCCAAAGCACTCAGGGCAGACAAACTGATCGAAGGGCGCGCCCCAAATTTTTTCGTCTCCGCCAAAGTTGCCGCCTGGACGGGAGACAAGGCCCGCTATATTCGTAACAGGGGATTGGATGACACCTACTATCGTCAACTCATCCTCGACTACCTGGAAAAATACGGTCAGGCAAGCCGGCAAGACATCAATGCCTTATTACTGACCAAGCTTTCTGACGTTCTAAGCCCTGCGCAGAAGATGAACAAGATTCGCAACCTGATGCAGGCCATGCGCAAAGAAGCGCTCATCCAGAGAGAGGGCTCCAGAACCAATGCCATGTGGCGCATCAAGTAACCTGCCGTCTTTGCTAAATAAGCCACATAGTAAATGAAAAAATCCTTTGAAAATCATAAATCGTTGATTTATATGATGTTTTTCATTCTATAAAACTGATTTCTAGCAAAGGGAAAGCGTTCTGACGAACTCGCTGCACAAGCGCACCAACCAGCCGACCCACGTACTGAAGTTGTCAGCAATTCTTGGCGTGACCACGCGCAGCCCTCACACCGAATCGGACCCACCCAGTCAAACAATGTCAAGAATTTCCCATCCCGGCCCCGAAGATGATTCAATCCCCTGAATTCCACTGATCGAAACCTCAAGGAGATCGCCATGGGTCTGTTCAGCACCATTCTCGAAAAACTGGGCTTCGGCAGCACGCACGCCGCGCCGGCACCTGATGCGCCCGCTGCAAGCGCCGCCGCTGCGGCCAGCACACCGGCTGCGCAGGCGATTTCCGTAGTAGACGTGGTCGGCCAACTGGAACAAAAAGCCGCCGCCAATCCCCAGAAACTGAATTGGAAGACGTCCATCGTCGATCTGCTGAAGCTGCTGGACATGGACAGCAGCCTGGGCGCGCGCAAGGAACTGGCCACCGAACTGGGCTGCCCCGCCGACAAGATGGGCGATTCGGCGCAGATGAACATGTGGCTGCACAAGGCCGTGCTGGCCCGCCTGGCGGAAAACGGCGGCAACGTACCGGCCGATCTGCTGAACTGAGCCATCCCAACCCCAAGACCGGCCTGGCGGCGCAGCCCGCCCGGCCGGTGCGGAGCCTCATCATGCAAATCACCGATATCCTCGCCATGGTCAATGGGCTGGGCCCCATTGCCCGCCAATTGGGCATCACCGAAGCCCAGGCAACCAGCGGCGCCCAGGCGCTGCTGCCGGCCGTGCTGGGTGGATTCCAGAAACAGGCGCAGGGCGCCGGCGGTCTCGATGGCCTGCTGGCCCAGCTGGGTGGCGCAAGCCTGCCCGCTTCGGCAGACGACCTGGGACCGGGCGACGCGACCCGGGGCAATGATGTGCTGGGCCAGATTTTCGGCTCGAAGGACGTCAGCCGCACCGTGGCCCAGCATGCGGCCTCCAGCAGCGGCCTGGATCCCGCACTGCTGAAAAAAATGCTGCCCTTGCTGGCCACGCTGGTTGCCGGGTTCATGTCCCGCCAGAGCGGTGCTGCTGGCCAGGCATCGCCAGCTTCGCCGATGGGCGGACTGCTGGGGGGCCTGCTGGGCGGACTGGGCAGCCAGGGCGGCGCAGCCCAGTCTGCGGGCGGCGGCCTGCTCGGCACGCTGAATTCGCTGCTCGACACCAACGGCGACGGCAACGCGTTAGACGACATCCTGCGCATGGCCAGCAAGGCAGGTCCCCGCTGATAGACACCGGGGCGTCATGCGCCCCATCGGGCCGGTTTCAGTCCGCCCGACACGACCCAGGCGGATGCGGGCGGTTTGCGCCTGCCAGCAGCCAGCGCCACCCGGTCATCAAGGCCGCCTGCGGCGCGCTTTGGTGGGTCTGCCCAGACAGCACGGCGCTGTCCAGGCGCAGGCCAGGGCACAGCGCCAGTTCCCTGGCCAATTCGCTCATGCCGTCCACCATGGCGCGCGCCTGGCGCACGGCCAGGCGACGGGCCTGCTCAGCCGCATCGACATCGGGGCCGCGTTCGCCGGGCGCCAGGCCCTGCTCGTATGCGCCGACCGTCAGTCGCACACCCAAGACTGGCACCCCCCGGGCGCACAGCCACGAACGGCGACGGCGCAGCAGGCGGACCGCGTAGCGGCCGCCCCACCAGACCGAGGGGCTGGACAGCACATAGCCATCAAAGGCGCTGGGCCGATGCGTCAGGACATACACAGCGAACACCGCGCCCAGTGAATGGCCGCACAGCACCTGGCGCTGCGAGTCCAGGCACCAGCCGTCCGCGATCCGCGCCCGCACGCGATCCAGGACGCGCAGCCAGCGGGCCGCGCCCGTCTGCATGGCAGGCGCGGCTGGCGCAGTCGCCGCACCGCCATCAGCCGCGCTGGGCCTCAGCGCCACCGGGCGACCCGCGCCGCGCGCGCCCCAGCCTGCCGGCACATAGTCCCAACAGCGGTCTTCGGGCCGGGCCGGCCCCAGGCCCACCAGCAGGCCCGGCAGGCCCCCTGGGTCCGCCCGCAGGGTCTCGAACTGCCTGAGATCCAGCACGTAGGCCACGGGCCAGCCGTCCGCCGGCATGGGACCGGGCGGCACAGCGACGCGCACGACACAAGCGCGACCATCTTCCAGGGGCAGATCAAAGGCAAGCGGGCGCATGTTCCACTATACTGGCGAGGTCGTAAACAGTTCTCATTCTATACACTCATCCGCCTCTCAGGCGCCGAGACCCCGTCCCACGCAGCAGATCCCTCTTGCCCACATGAACGCCACGCTGACGACTCCCGCCCCGATCCTGATGGATTACCGGCGCATGCTGCGCCGCCGCTGGCTGCTGGTCGCGCTGCTGTCGCTGATCATCCTGGCCTCGATCCTGGCGGATTTCACACTGGGGCCGTCCGGCCTGGGCTGGGCGGATCTCAGCCACGCGCTGTTTCACCCCGACCAGGCCGATCCGACCACCCGCGTCATCGTCTGGGACATCCGCCTGCCTTATGCCCTGATGGCAGTGGCGGTGGGCCTGTCCCTGGGCCTGGCAGGCGGCGAAATGCAGACCATCCTGAACAATCCGCTGGCCAGCCCCTTCACGCTGGGGATTTCCTCGGCGGCGGCGTTCGGCGCATCCCTGGCCATCGTGCTGGGCTTGACGCTGCCGGGCGTGCCGCAATCCTGGACGATCGCCGCCAACGCCTTTGTCTTCGCGCTGGTCTCGGCGCTGCTGCTGGACGCGGTGGCGCGCTGGGGCTCGATGAGCACGTCCGGGCTGGTGCTGTTCGGCATCGCGCTGGTGTTCTCCTTTAACGCGGCGGTGTCGCTGGTGCAGTTCGTCGCCAGCGCCGAGGCCCTGCAGGGCCTGGTGTTCTGGACCATGGGCAGCCTGGCGCGCTCGTCCTGGCCCAAGGTCGGCATCCTGCTGCTGGTCTTTGCCGTGCTGCTGCCGCTGTCGCTGCGCGACACCTGGAAACTGACCGCGCTGCGCCTGGGCGAGGATCGCGCCGCCAGCTTCGGCATCGACGTGCCGCGCCTGCGGCTGACGGCGCTGGTGCGCATCAGCGTGCTGGCCGCGCTGGCCGTGTCCTTTGTCGGCACCATCGGCTTTGTCGGCCTGATCGCCCCGCACATCGCGCGCCGCCTGTTCGGCGAAGACCACCGTTTCTACCTGCCGGGCAGCGCCCTGGTGGGCGGCACGATCCTGTCGCTGGCCTCGATCGCATCCAAGAACATCGTGCCCGGCATCATCGTGCCGGTGGGCATCGTCACCTCGCTGGTCGGGGTGCCGTTCTTTCTGGCGGTCGTGCTGCGCCGCCAGATGAAATAGGCGCAATGATCATGCTGCAGATCCAGAACCTGTCCGTCGCCTACGGCCACCGCCCCATCATCCACGGCCTGTCCGCCGGGCCGCTGCAGCCGGGCCGGGTGGTGTCCCTGCTGGGCCCGAACGGCAGCGGCAAATCGACGCTGCTCAAGGCCCTGGCCGGCCTGCTGAAAGTCGCCCACGGCCAGGTGCTGCTGGACGGCCAGGACCTGACACAACTGTCATTCGAACGCCGTGCGCAGCGCGTGGTCTACCTGCCGCAATCCCTGCCGGCCGCCGTGCATCTGCGGGTCTTCGAATCCGTGATGGTGGCTGCGCGCGCCTCGGACCTGGACCCGCAGGCCCAGGTCGCCAGTCCGCAGCGCATCCTGGACGTGCTGGGCCGCCTGGGCATCGAGCATCTGGCCATGCACTATCTGGATCAGCTGTCCGGCGGCCAGAAACAGCTGGTGGGGCTGGCCCAGGCGCTGATCCGCACGCCGCGCCTGCTGCTGCTGGACGAACCGCTGTCGGCCCTGGACCTGAACTACCAGTGCCATGTGATGGACCTGCTGGCCCAGGAAACCCGCGAACACGGCCTGACCACGCTGATCGTGCTGCACGACCTGAACATCGCCCTGCAGCGCAGCGACGAGGCCCTGCTGATCCGCGCGGGGGAACTGGTCGGCCACGGCCGCCCGGACCAGGTCGTCACGGCCACATCCCTGGCCGATGTCTACCAGGTCCAGGCCCGGGTGGAGACCTGCTCGCGCGGCCTGTCCCATGTGTTGATCGACGGGCTCTGCGCCCCGGCCTCATGAAAAAGCCGTCGCTGTCTTCCTTGCTGCACGTGCTGCGCGCGCTGACCCTGGCCCTGGCCTGCCTGGGCAGCGCGGCCAGCGCCGCCCCCATCCAGGTCACCGACATCCTGGCCCGCCAGGTCACGCTGCCCGCACCCGCACACCGCATCGTGCTGGCACAGGCCCGGCACTTTCAGGTGCTGTCCCTGCTGGCCCCCGATCCAGCCGCCCTGCTGGCGGGCTGGTCCGACGAACTGCGGACCTCGTTCGCGCCGGACTACCAGGCCGCGCTGCAGCGTTTCCCCAGCCTGGCGCAAGTGCCGGTCGTGGGACGCCACACGCCGGATTCTTTTTCGGTCGAACGCACGCTGGCGCTACGCCCCGACCTGGTGGTCATGACCGCCTCGTTCGCGGGCCTGGCGCCCGGCCAACCCGCCAGCGAATCGCCCCTGGTGGGCCGCCTGGAAGCCGCCGGGGTGCCGGTGATCGTGATCGATTTCTTTCTGCAGCCGATGGCACACACGGTGCCCAGCCTGCGCGCCCTGGGCCAGGCCATCGGCCAGCCGGAACGCACCGAGGCCGTCATCGCGTTCTACCAGCAGCACATGCGCACCATCGCCGAACGGCTGGCGGACCTGCCTGCGGACCAGCGCCCGCCGGTCTTCGTCCATGCGCATGCAGGCACCACGGATTGCTGCAGTTCGCCAGGCACCGGCACCTTCAACGAGATGATCGCCTACGCCGGCGGCCACAACATCGGCGCCGACGTCCTGAAAAGCGCCACGGGCAGGCTGAATTTCGAATACATCAACGCGCGCGCGCCCCAGGTCTACGTCGCCACCGGCACCGGCTCGCAAACAGGCGCGGGCCTGGCGATCGGCGCCGGCGTGCGCGCAACCGATGCCCGCGCCAGCCTGGAACGCCTGATCGCGGCCAACCGCCTGGGCGCGTTGCCAGCGGTGCGATCAGGCAACAGCCATGGCATCTGGCATGCCTTCAACGATTCGCCGCTGCACGTGGTGTTCATCGAGGCCCTGGCCCACTGGATCCATCCGGACCGCTTCGCCGACGTGGACCCGGCCGAGACACTGCGCGAGATCAACGCGCGGTTCCTGGCCGTCCCCCTGGCAGGCACCTATCTGGTGGACCTGCAACCCGGGGCGGAGCCTGTCCGATGAGCCTGCGGGAAACCGTGCTGGCGGCGGAGTCGCCCGATGCCCGGCGCCTGCGCCTGCACATCCCGGACGGCACGCCGCCTTGCAGCGGCTGGCCACTGCTGGTCCTGCTGGATGGGGACTGGATCTGGCCGCTGGACCCACCACCCGCAGGCGGTGCGGGCTGCGCCGTGCTGATCCCGGGCCACGGCGGCCTGCGCGGACTGGCATTGGCACGCTTTGCCGCTCAGGACGCAGCGGCGCCGAACCGTCTCCGTATCCAGGCCCTGGCGCGGCGCGCGCTGGATTTCACGCCCCCGGCGCCGGACGGTGGCCGCTGGCCCGATCCGCGCCGCCCCGAATGGCAATGCGGCGGCGCGGATGCTTTCCTGGATGCGCTGCTGGGCCCCATGCTGGCCTGGGCGCACGACCAGGCCCCGCTGGACCCGAACCGCCTGTGCCTGTACGGCCATTCCTACGGCGGCCTGTGCGCGCTCTACGCGCTGGTCCGCCACCCTGGGCGATGCGCCCACACGGTCTGCGCCAGCCCCTCGCTCTGGTGGCAGGACGGCCGGATCGAAGCCCTGCTCGACGGTTTGCCGCGCACGCTCCCGGCCCGACCCGGCAACGCGGACGCGGCCACCGCAGCGCCATCCTCGCCACCGTCCGATCCGGTCCGGCTGACACTGCTGGCGAGCACGCAGGAACGCTGGTACACCCATCCGCTGGACCCGGCGCACCCGCGCCAGGCCGCCGACGGCATCCCCACCCTGCCCCGGCTGACGGCGCTGCGCGACCGGCTGGCGGACATCCCCTGGCTGGCATGCACGCTTGAACGCCTGGACGGGCTGCAGCACGGCGATGCGCTGCGGGCCGGAGCGCAGCGTGCGCTGGCGCTGGCTGCCACCTGAACGCCCGCGCCGAGCGCACCGATGACGGCCGCGACCGCGCCCACTGCCGCCAGACCGTATCGCTTGATCCTGTCCCAGGGGCTGCCGGACGAGACCGGCGCCAGGCGCCTGCGCCAGGACCTGCCCCAGGCCGAATGGCGCTGGATCAGCCGCTTGCGGCGCCCCGACGACCGCCTGCGCAGCCTGGTCGGACGCGCCCTGATCCGCCGACTGCTGGGCCAGCGCCTGGGCCTGGCGTCCGCCGCGATCCCGCTGACCACAGGGCCGCACGGCAAACCCAGGCTCGCCGTCACGCCCGGCCCGCATTCCGCCTGGCATTTCAACATCGCGCACAGCGGCGATCTCGTCCTGGTCGGCATCGGTCCCGGACCGCTGGGCGTGGACGTGGAACACTGCCCGGACTGCGTGGATGCGGGGCTGTGGCAACAGATCACTGGCCAACCGCCTGCCACCCAAGAGGCATCCGCGCCGGCCCCTGATCCCCGGACATTCTGCGCCCAGTGGGTCCTGCGCGAGGCCGTCCTCAAGGCCTGCGGCCTGGGCCTGAGCGCCGATCCCGGATCGCTGCGGCTGACGGACGCGGATGCGACAGGCATGATGCGGGTCTCGGGCGGACCCGCCATCGAGGGCCTGCAGGTGTGCCTGCTATGGTCGGATCCGGCGCATTGCGCGGCGCTGTGCCTGCCCGGAACGGCACCGCGCCCGGATGCCTGGTCCCTGGAAAAATGGGTGGTGTCCGACTGGATCGACGGCCTTGTTTGAACGACCGTTCCGGTCATCCTGGGACGGATCGGACGAAGACACGGCCCATGAGCGGACTGGATTCCATGAATGATTAATATATAATCATTCTCATTATCATGAGCATGTCGATAAGGCAGCCATCATGGCAATGAATTCATCCGCATCCTCCACCCATCCCATCCCCACCCAAGTCTGGCCTGCCGCATTCGCCGCCCGCTACCGCGCGGCCGGCTACTGGCGCGGCGAGACCTTCGGCGCCTGGCTGCGGGCACGCGCCCAGGCGCATCCAGACCGGCTGGCCGTGGTCGGCGGCGCACAGCGCTGGACCTATGCCGAACTGGATGGCCGCGCCAGCGCCCTGGCCGCCGGATTCCTGCACGCCGGCCTGCGCCAGGGCGATCGCGTGCTGGTGCATCTGCCGAACATCCCTGATTTCATTGCCGTGGTGATGGGGCTGTTTCGCGCCGGCCTGATCCCGGTCTACGCCCTGCCCGCGCATCGCATCACGGAAATCGAGCACTTCGCCCAGGGGGCGGGCGCACGCGCCTACGTTGCCGCCGCGATGCATGCCGGCTTCGACTACACGGCGCTGGCACGCGAACTGCAGCGCCGCCAGCCGCAGGTCGAACATGTCTGGATCGCCGCGCCTGCCGATGGCACGGCACCAGACACCGCCGCCCCAGCCGCTGCATTTCCGCACCTGGATGCGCTCTACGCCGCCGACGGCAGCGCCGTGCCGGCCAGTGTCTCGCAGGGATCGGACGTGGCCTTTCTGCAGATTTCCGGCGGCAGCACAGGGCTGTCCAAGCTGATCCCGCGCACGCACGACGACTACATCTACACCCTGCGCGAATCGGCCCGCATCTGCGGGCTGGATGCCGATACGGTGTTTCTGGGCGTGCTGCCGATCGCGCACAATTTTCCGATGAGCTCACCCGGCTTTCTGGGCACGCTGTACGCAGGCGGGCGGGTCGTGCTCGGCCCATCGCCCGACCCGGAATCGGCCTTCGCCCTGATCGAACGCGAACGCGTCACGGTCACCAGCCTGGTGCCACCGCTGCTGCTGCAATGGCTGGATCGCGCGCCCGCATCGGGCCACGACCTGGGCAGCCTGCGCGTCATCCAGGTGGGCGGTGCCAAGCTGGCCGCCGAGATCGCCCGCCGGGTGCGCCCGACCCTGGGCGCTACGCTGCAGCAGGTCTTCGGCATGGCCGAAGGGCTGGTGAACTACACGCGCCTGGACGATCCGGACGAGCGAATCATCCATACCCAGGGCCGCCCCATCAGCCCGGACGACGAGATCCTGATCCTGGACGACGTGGGCCGGCCGGTCGCGCCGGGGCAGGCGGGCCACCTGCTGACTCGCGGCCCCTACACGATCCGAGCCTATCACGCCAATCCGTCGGCCAATGCGCGCGCCTTCACCGAGGACGGCTACTACCGCACCGGCGATGTGGTGCGCATGACGCCCGCAGGCGACCTGCAGGTCCAGGGCCGCGCAGGCGACCACATCAACCGCGCCGGGGAAAAAATCTCCGCAGAAGAAATCGAAGACCACTTGCTGTCGCACCCCCAGGTCTTCGACGCCGCCGTGGTCGCGGTGCCCGACGAATGCCTGGGCGAACGCAGTTGCGCCTTCATCATCACGAAAGGCGCACGCCCACGCCCCGCTGAACTGAAGCGCTGGGTCCGTGCGCGCGGCATCGCCGATTTCAAGGTCCCCGACCAGATCGTGTTCGTGGACGCCTTCGCGTCCACCGCCGCCCTGAAGACCAGCCGCAAGGCCCTGCGCGCCCAGCTGCGTACCCAGCTGCTGGAACAGGAACAGCGGGAACGCGCCGCGCAGTAGGCCGGCCTTTTCTCTTTCAGCCGATACGAAGCCCCTGACATGAGCACTCTCAGCCTCGAATCCATGCGTGCCGACATCGCCCGCATGCTGCATGAATCGCCCGCAGACATCCTGGACGATGACAACCTGATGGACCTGGGCCTGGATTCCATGCGCCTGATGAAACTGGCCGCGCACTGGCGCGAAGCCGGTGCGCGCCTGGAATTCGCCGACCTGGCCGCCAACGCCACGCTGGCGCACTGGTGGACGATCGTGATGCGCAGCCAGGCGGGGGCCGCGTGAACCGCAGTGCCGATCCGGCCTGGGCGCCGCTGACCGAAGCCCAGGAAGGCCTGTGGTACGCCCAACGGCTGGATCCGGCCAATCCGATCTTCAGCCCGGCGCACTGCACCACGCTGCGCACCCCGCTGGACGTGCCGCGCTTCGAGCTCGCCGTGAACCAGGCGCTGGCCGAGGCCGAATCCCTGGCCCTGCGCTTCGAGGATCGCCCCGACGGCCCGGTGCAGCGCATCGACCCCACGCGCATGCCCTGCCTGGAAATCCACGACCTGCGCCAGCTGCCGGAACCCCAGGCGCGCACGCAGGCGGACGGCTGGATCCAGAACGATCTGCGCCAGCCCGTGGACCCCGTGCGCGACCCCCTGTCGCGTCAGGTCCTGTTCCTGTGCGGGCCGGCGCTGGCCCTGTGGTACCAGCGGGTGCACCACCTGGCCGCCGATGGTTATGGCATGGCCCTGATCGAGCACCGCGCCATCCGCCTGTACCAGGCCCTGGCAACAAACACCGCCGACCGGGATCCCCCGCTGGCGCCGCTGGCGCCCGTCTGGGACGAGGACCGCGCCTGGCGCAATGATCCTCGACGTGCGCAGGCACGCGCATTCTGGTTGGCCCAGTGCGCAGACCAGGTGCCTGCCGCCAGCCTGGCGGCCGGATCGGCGCTGAGTGCCCACGACTGCCGACGCCTGACGCTGGATGCGCCCGCCGCACTGGTCGAATCGCTGCAGGCCCTGGAAGCCGCCGCCGAGGTCGGCTGGCCCGACATTCTGACGGCGCTGGGCGCCGCCTACGTGGCGCGCCACCTGGGGCCTTCCGCCTGCGTGACAGGGGTGCCCGCCATGGGCCGCCTGGGCCGCCAGAGCGCCCGCAGCGTGACGACCGTCATGAACGTGCTGCCCTGGGTCTGGACCCCGGACGAGGACGCCCCCCTGATCGACACGCTGCGCGACGCCGCCCGGTCGCTGCGCCGCCTGCGGCAGCACAGCCGCTACCGCGCCGAGCACCTGCGCCGCGACCTGGCGCAGCCGGGCGGCCTGCCGCGCCTGCACGGCCCGATCCTGAACGTCCTGCCCTTTGATACCCCCTACGCAGCCGCTGGCCTAGACGCGGCGCAAAGCGTGCTGCGCACCGGGCCGGTCGAGGACCTGAGCTTCGGCTTCCGGGCGGCGTCCGACGGCAGCGGCCTGCGCCTGGAAGTCGAGGCCAACCCCACGCTGTACACCGAGGCGCAGATCCAGGCTCACCTGCAGCGCCTGGCGACCTTCCTGGCGACCGCCCTGGCCGCACCCCGCCTGGCCGAGGTCCCCACCCTGACGGCGGACGAATACGTGCGCCGGGTGCTGACGCCCAATCGCACCGAACACCCCGTACCGGAGGGCACTCTCTGGACGCGCATCCACGACCGGCTGCGCGCCGAACCCGCCCGCATCGGCCTGGAAGACGCAGCAGGCCCCTGGACCTATGCCGAGATCGACACCTGGACGACCCGCGCGGCCCGCCGCCTGCGCGCCCAGGGCGCCGGCCCTGGCCGCCTGGTGGCCGTAGCCCTGCCGCGCTCGGCGCAGCGCGTGCTGTGCCTGCTGGCGATCCTGCGCAGTGGCGCGGCCTACCTGCCCCTGGACCCTCGCCAGCCAGCCACGCGCCTGCGCGCCATCCTGGGCGACGCCCAGGCCTGCGCCCTGATCGGCCCCGCCGCGCTGTGCGCGGGGCTGGACACCCGCCCGCTGGCAGCAGACACGCTGGGCGCTGCGCATCCTGCCGACCCGACAGCGCAGCACGCAACCGAGGCCCACCCGCACGCCCGCCCAGAGGACCCCGCCTACGCGATCTATACATCGGGTTCCACCGGCGCACCCAAGGGGGTGATCGTGTCCCACGCGGCCATCGTCAACCGGCTGGAATGGATGCGCGCGCACTACGCCATCGGGCCGCAGGACCGTATCCTGCAGAAAACCCCGGCGACCTTCGACGTCTCCGTCTGGGAACTGTTCCTGCCGTTTCTGAGCGGCGCCTGCCTGGTGGTCGCCCCGCCCGACGCACACCGCGACCCGGCCTGGCTGTGCCGCCTGGTGCGCGAACAGCGCATCACCGTCCTGCATTTCGTGCCCTCCATGCTGGCCGCCGTGCTGGACGAACCCGCCGCCCAGGGCCTGGAACCCCGCCTGGTGTTCTGCAGCGGCGAGGCCCTGCCGGCCGCGCTGCGCGACCGTTTCCACCGCATATTCCGAGCCGCGCTGCACAATCTGTACGGCCCGACCGAAGCAGCCGTGGACGTGTCCTGCTGGCCGGCCAGCGCCGACGACGACAGCCAACCTGTCCCCATCGGCTGGCCGGTCTGGAACACCCGGCTGCACGTGCTGGACGAACGGCTGCGGCCCGTGCCGCCCGGCACGCCCGGCCAGCTCTATCTGGGCGGGCGGCAACTGGCGACCGGCTATCTGGGACGGCCCGACCTGACGGCTGAACGCTTCATCCCGGCCCCAGCCTGGCTGCCCGATGATCGTCTGTACGCAACCGGCGACCTGGCCACCCGGCGCGAGGATGGCGCCGTGGTCTACCTGGGCCGGCTGGACCATCAGATCAAGCTGCGCGGCCAGCGCATCGAACTGGGCGAGATCGAAGCCGTGCTGGCCACCCATCCGGCCATCGCCCAGGCCGCCGTCCTGGCCCGCGAAGACCGGCCCGGGCAGACCTTGCTGGTCGCCTATGGGGTGACCGAACCCGGCCACGCGTTCGACCGCAATGCCCTGACAGCCTACCTGGCCGAGCGCCTGCCGGACTACATGGTGCCCAGCGCCTGGGTACCGTTGACGGCACTGCCGGTCACGACCAATGGCAAACTCGACCGCAAGGCGCTGCCCGCGCCCGATCTGTCGGGCCTGGACACATCCCGCCCCCTGCGCGGCGCCGCCGAACGCCGGGTGGCCGAGGCATTCCGTACCGTGCTGGGCCTGTCGGCGCTGCCGGGCGCGGACGATGATTTCTTCGCGCTGGGCGGGCATTCACTGCTGGCGGCACGCCTGGCCCGGAATCTGCGCGATGACCACGACCTGTCGCTGGGCACGGTCTTCCAGTACCCCACCGTGGCGCGCCTGGCGGCCCACCTGCAGGATACGAGCGCACGGGCAGCCGGCGCCACGCATGCCGGTTTCGGCCCGGTGGTCACCCTGCGCGAGGCCGGCGGCCGCCCGGCCCTGTTCTGCATCCATCCAGCCGGTGGCCTGTCCTGGTGCTATGGCACGCTGGCACGCGCCCTGCCCACGCCGCGCACGGTCCACGGCCTGCAGGCGTCCGCCCTGGCCCTGGACGGCCAGCCCGCCGCCGACAGCCTGGCTTGCCTGGCGCGCGGCTACGCCGACCGGGTGCTGGCGCTGCAATCATCCGGCCCCTATCACCTGGCGGGCTGGTCCGTGGGCGGCATTCTGGCGCAGGCCGTGGCCGCCGAACTCCAGGCACGCGGCCAGACCGTGGGCACCGTCGCCCTGCTGGATGCCTATCCTTGCGAAGCCTGGCGGGACCGCCCGGAACCCGCCCCCGAAGACCTTTACAAGGCGCTGCTGCACATCGCCGGCGCCGATCCAGCCGCCCTGCCGCCAGAGCAGCTGAACCGCAGCGGCGTCATCGCCTTCCTGCGCGCCCAGGGCCACCCGCTGGGCGAACTGTCCGACGCGCGCCTGGACGCGGTCTTCGAGACCGTGGGCCACACCAACCGCCTGGTCCGCACGCACCGGCATGTCCACTACGACGGCCCGGTGCTGCACTTCCAGGCGGCCCGGGATCATGCCGAATCCGGCCTGGTCCCGGATCTGTGGCGGCCCCACGTCGGCACGATTGAACGACATGCGGTGGACAGCACCCACGCCGGCCTGCCGGGCGCCGCCGCCACGGCCCGAATCGCGCCCATCCTGGACGCCTGCCTGACCCACATCGAGACCCGACCCTGATCATGGACATGCTGACCCGATCCCCCTTGGACCCACTCATGGACTCCCTGGCTGATTTCCAGCCGGGCGACAGCCTGTTCACCGCGCCAGGACTGGGCTTGCAGGGCCAAGGCTGCCTGCTGCAGGCGACGCCCCGGGACGAGATCAGCCGCTGCGCTGCGCGCCTGCTGGCGCAGGCCGCCGAACGGCTTGCCGAAACGAACCCACCGGCAAAGACCCAGGCGGACGCCGCACGCCCCCTGCTGCTGGGCCTGCTGCCCTACGACCCCTCGGGGCCAGCGCCCGCCCGGTTGCTCATCCCGCGTTCCGTACGGCGCACCGCCGCGCCGCCCGATGCTCCGCCGCCATGCGGCACGGCCATCCGGCGGCGCCATGAACACCCCGATCAACCGGGGTATGAACGCAGCGTGCGTGCCGCGCTCGAACAATTGCGCCAGACCAGCGGCCTGCGCAAACTGGTGCTGGCCCGCACCCTGGAACTGGAACTGGAACGCCCCCTGGACCTGCCCACCGTCCTGGCGCGCCTGTGGGCGGCCAGCCCGCATGGCTACACCTACGCGCTGCCCGTGTCAGACGATGGCCAGGACTATTTCCTGGGCG
>NZ_JAVERO010000106.1:0-7751 GCF_034007085.1 Castellaniella sp.
CGGGATCAAGGCGCCGTGACCCCGGTACGCTACTACCAGTCCAACGGCGGCATGGCTTCGCTGGAAGTCATGGCTTCGCGCGCGGTCAACGCCATCAATTCCGGCCCCGCATCGGCGCCACAGGCTGCCATGCACATCGGCAAGCCCTTTGGCTACGACAACCTGATCACCGTCGATATGGGCGGCACTTCGTTCGACATGACGCTCACGCACGGCGGCGTCACCAACGTCAGCAAGGACATCGACTTCCTGCGCTACCGCATCGGCACCCCCATGGTGCAGGTCGAAACCCTGGGTGCGGGGGGCGGATCGATCGCCTGGATCGATGGCATGGGAGTGCTCAACGTCGGTCCTGGCAGCGCCGGCGCCGACCCCGGACCAGCCGCCTACGGTCGCGGCGGCACCGAACCCACCGTCACGGACTCGAACGTGGTGCTGGGCTACCTGAATCCGGAATATCTGCTGGGGGGACGCCTGAAAATCGACCGCCAGGCCGCATACGATGCCATCGACCGCAACATCGCGCAGCCGCTCGGGATTTCACCGGAAAGAGCCGCCTACGGCATCCACAGCATCGTCAATCACAACATGGTCGCCGGCATCCGTCGGGTCACCATCGAACGCGGCCATGATCCTCGCGACTTCGTGCTGGTGGGCGCAGGCGGCGCGACCAGCCTGCACATTGCCGCGCTGGCCCGAGAAATCGGCATCCGCACGGTGCTGATCCCCAAGCTGGCTTCGGGCCTGTGCGCCTTCGGCCAGATCCTGTCCGACATCAAATACAACCTCATGGCCGCCTGCCCGATGCGTCTGGACGCCCACGCCGACCTGACACGCATCGAGCAGCGCTTCCAGGAACTGCAGGACCAGGCCCTGGCCCTGCTGGAAAAAGAAGAAGGCATCCGCAGCGCCCAGGTATCCTTCGAACGCAGCATCGACATGCGCTACGTCGGCCAGATCCATGAATGCACCGTCAACATCGGCTCTCTGACCATCGGAGACGACACGATCGGCGACATCCGCCGCGCCTTCGACGCCATGCATGAACAGCTGTTCACCTACTCGGAACCCGAAAGCGAAGTCGAAATCGTCAACATCGAGAGCATCGCGCTGTTGCGCAGCGACCGCGAAATCCAGCAGCAGACCCCACCGGGCGGCCGGCTTGCCGAAGCCCTGCTGACGCACCGGCCCATGATTTTCAACGCCGACGGTTCGTACACGGACACACCGGTATACGACGGCAACAAGCTGGGCGAAGGCGATGAACTCACCGGCCCGGCCATCATCGAGGAAACCACCACCACCATCGTCATCGACCCCGGCTGGCACATCCGCCTGGACGCCGGCAACACCTACATCATGCGAGATCAGCAGACCGCATAGCATCTGAAAACAACCTGCCGCACACCATCAAAAAACAGCGGAACAGGAGGAGACAAAATGACAACGCCAACACAAGGCGCGGCGCAGGCCGTCGCAGAAGAAATCGCCGGTGCCATCCCGGCCAGGTCCCGGATGGGGCCGCTGGGATTGACCATGGCATGGTGGGGCGTATGCAGCGCCATGTTCTACATCGTCGTGGCCGCATCGCTGGCGCATCAGTTCGGCACGCTGAACGCCATCATCGGCATCACGCTCTCGGTGCTGACCTACGGCGTGATCAACAGCTTCATGGCCCGTTACGCCATCCGCACCGGGCTGTCGGTGGCGCTGTTCTCGCGCGTGCTCTTTGGCAACTTCGGCGCCTCGCTTGCCACCCTGATCTTTTTTGCCACGGCGCTGTATTACGGGGTCTTTGAAAGTTCAGTGATGGCCGTGGCCCTGCAGGCCTACTTCCCCTCCGTGCCCTTGAATCTGGCCTATCTGGTCGTGATCCTGTATGGCATCGTCCTGATCTTCGGCCGCATCCAGACCTGGCTCGACAAGCTCAACGGCGTGCTGCTGCCGATCTACCTGATCGGACTGGCCGTGGCCGTGGCGCTCACGATCGCCCGCCACGGCTACAGCAACGACTGGCTGTTCCTGCAGCCCGAAAGCGGTCCGGTCGCAGATGGCTGGTGGCATTGCTACACCTATTACATGGGCGTCTGGATCCTGATGATGTACACGTTCGACTATGCGCGCTATGGCCGCGCAGAAGACGAGTCCTATCACGCCCGCTTCAATTTCGGCATCCCTTTTTATCTGGTCACGTTCCTGCTCAGCGGCCTGGCCGGCATCTTTCTGGCATCCACGCTGGGCACCACGAGCGAGTCGGGCGTGGTGATCAGCCTCGTGCAACTGATGGGCTTTGGCGGCCTGGTGTTCACCTGGGTAACCCAGACGCGTATCAACACCGCCAATTTCCACCTGGCCACCACGAACATGCATGCTTTCTTCGAGCGCCTGCTGCGCCTGCGGCTGCCGCACTGGGTCTGGGCGATCCTGGTGGGTGCGCTGGCCTACGTGATCATGCTGGCCGACGTATTCAGCTATATCCTGCAGGCGCTCGCCTACCAGGGCGTGTTCGTGGTCGCCTGGGTCGGCGTCGCCCTGGTCCATATCCTGCTGGACCCGGCCGGCACCCAGCACATGCACGCCCTGACCGCAGGATCGCCGACGGCCCATGCATTCAACCCGGGGGGCCTGATTGCCTGGTTCACCGGCACGGCAGCCGGGCTGATCCTGATGAGCGACACGGGGGCGGCGTCATTCTCGGCTCCGGTCACCTTCCTCGTATCCGCGACCGTGTACGCGGTCACCCTGCGCCGCAGTGCCGGATTGCGCCGCTCCAGCCTAGAATGAATCTGATGACGACTCCAAGGGAGACGAGCATGTACAGCCGCTACTCCACTCACGGAATTGCCAGTCAGGACAAGTCCAGCTATTGGCAGACCGCCGTCAACGACACGTACTTCAACCTGAAGCTCACGTTCGCCGAGGCCCACGCTTTCGATGCTTCTCTGGATTCCTGGCAAATCGGCCGCCTGTCCCTGTCGCGCCTGTGTTCCCAGGCGTTGCGCTACCAGCGCCTGGGCCAGCATTGCGCCAACGAGGCCGACAGTTTCCTGATCACCATCCCGGAACTGAGCGAGATCCATTTCGAACAGATGGGGCGCGATACCTGGTGTCCGCCGGGTGGATTCATCCTGGAGGACAGCCGGGAGCCCTTTCTCTTCCAGCACCCCAAGGCCAACGCCATGTGGGTCCTGAAAGTCCCCGGCGACCTGCTGCGCGCACGGCTGCGCAATCCCCAGGCCTACTGCGCCACCCTGTTCGATGCGCAAGACGGGGCCGGGTCCCTGTTCGTCAGCTACCTGAAGCTGCTCGTCGAACACCGGCAGGACCTGCCCGAGACCACGCAGGCGCTGATGGGCATGCACACGGTCGACCTGCTTGCCTCCACGCTGGAACGCAACCCCAAGGTGCTGCATTCGACCAATTCAGCCGTCCGCAATGCGCACCTGAAACGCGTCGAAGCCTACATTCGCGCCCACCTGGGCAACCCGGGACTGAAGCCCGACCTGATCGCCCAGGCATGCAATCTGTCCACCCGCTACCTGCACATGCTGTGCCGGGAAACCGGCTGCAGCATCTCGGACTGGGTCCGCGAACTGCGTCTGCAGGAAGCCCATGCGCAACTGCAATACCGCTCCGCCAGCACCCAGATCGGCACGATCGCGTATCAACTGGGCTTCACGGACCAATCCAAATTCTGCAACCAGTTCAAGGCCCGCTTCGGCATGACGCCCGGCGAGGCCCGCAGCCTTGCAGCTGGCGATGCGCCGCAGGGCACACCCTGATACCCCGGTTTCAACGGTATCAAACCCCTGCGGCTCCGTGCGGCTACCGCCATTGGTTCTCGTGAAAACCTGCATACAAGGGAAAATACCAGGTCCATAAAAAACGCATCCGATCTGCATCTCTCCTCTGGGAAACCGCGCTGTCTTGCTCAATTGGCCCCATGATTAATAATCAAATGGGTCTATTTATTGAACCAAGATGACAGTATATTGCTCAAAAAAACGGGACCCATCCCGCCCAACGGAGACAAGCATGACCGGACTGAACCAGCAATTGCAGGCCCGCAAGCAGGCGGCCATCCCCAACGGCATCGGCATCACCTGCGATTTCTATGCAGAACGCGCCCTGAACGCCGAACTGTGGGATGTCGAGGGCCGGCGCTACATCGATTTCGCCGCCGGCATCGCCGTCGCCAACACCGGGCACCGCCACCCGCGCATCGTGCAAGCCATCCGCGCACAACTGGATGCCTTCACCCATACTGCATTCCAGGTCGCACCCTACGGTTCCTACGTGGAACTGGCCGAGCGCATCAATCATCTGACGCCCGGCAGCCACCCCAAGAAAACCGCGTTCTTCACGACCGGCGCGGAAGCCCTGGAAAACGCGATCAAGATCGCCCGCGCCGCCACCGGGCGCACCGGGGTCATCGCCTTTTCCGGTGCCTTCCATGGCCGTACGTTCATGGGGATGGCACTGACCGGCAAAGTCGCCCCTTACAAACAGGACTTCGGCCCATTGCCGGCCGAGGTCTACCATATTCCCTTTCCCAGTGCCCTGGACGGCGTGACCGTGCAGGACACGCTGAAGGCGCTGGACCTGCTGTTCAAGGCCGACATCCCCCCGCAACGGGTGGCCGCCATCGTCATCGAGCCAGTCCAGGGCGAAGGCGGCTTCAACGTCGCCCCCCCGGAACTCCTGCAGGCACTGCGCGAACGCTGTGACGCCCATGGCATCGTACTCATCGCCGACGAGGTCCAGACCGGCTTTGCCCGCACCGGACGGATGTTCGCCATCGAACATGCGGGCGTCACGCCCGATCTGATCACCATGGCCAAGAGCCTGGCCGGCGGCATGCCCCTGTCCGGCGTCTGCGGACGTGCCGACCTGATGGATGCCGCCCCGCGCGGATCGTTGGGCGGCACGTATGCGGGCAACCCCCTGGCCATTGCCGCCGCCCTGGCCGTGCTGGACGTGATCGACGAAGAACACCTGATCGCGCGCGCCGACGCCCTGGGCACACGCTTGCGTCATGCACTGACCGAACATGCGCACCCACGCATCGCCGAAATCCGCGGACTGGGTGCCATGGTGGCTGCTGAATTCCGCCTGCCCGATGGCCAGCCCGACCCCGACACCGCTGCCAGCATTCAACGCCGCGCCCTGGAACTCGGCCTGGTGCTGCTGACCTGTGGCGCCTACGGCCACGTCATCCGCTTTCTCTTTCCCCTGACAATCCCCGATGGTCTGCTGGAGGAAGGACTGGCTATTCTGAAAAAAGCCATGTCGGCCTGAAACTCACGCCAGCCGCATCCCGCCCATCCGCATCCGGAGGTTGCCCCCGATGTCCGCAGTTCCCGCCCCCGAGCCCCTGGTCCGCTTCCAGAGCGTCCAGAAATCCTATGACGGCAGTCATCTGGTCGTCCGCGATCTCAATCTCGATATCCACCCTGGTGAATTCCTGTCCCTGCTGGGTCCCTCGGGATCGGGCAAGACCACCTGCCTGATGATGCTCGCCGGCTTCGAGTCCCCGACCCGGGGCGACATCCTCCTGGAAGGACGTCGCCTCAACGACGTCCCGCCCCATCACCGCAACCTGGGCATGGTGTTCCAGAACTATGCGCTGTTTCCCCACATGACGGTCGAGCGCAACCTGGAATACCCGCTGAAAGTCCGCAAGATGCCCGCCGCACAGCGTGCGCGCCGCATCCACGAAGCCCTGTCCATGGTGCAGATGCAGGACTTTGCCAAGCGCTACCCGGCCCAGCTTTCGGGTGGCCAGCAGCAGCGCATCGCCCTGGCGCGTGCCCTGGTCTTTCAACCCAAGATCGTGCTCATGGACGAACCCCTGGGTGCACTGGACAAACAGCTGCGCGAACACATGCAGCTCGAACTCAAGGCGCTGCACCGGCAACTGGGCATCACGTTCGTCTATGTCACCCACGACCAGAGCGAGGCCCTGACCATGAGCAACCGCATCGCGGTGTTCAATCAGGGGGTCATCCAGCAGGTCTGCGCCGCCGACACGCTGTACGAAACCCCCTGCAACCGATTCGTGGCCGGCTTCGTGGGCGACAGCAATCAATTCCCCGGCACCGTGCGCGCCACCGAAGGGGATCTGTGCCAGGTCGAACTGGCCGGCGGCATCCTGCTGCGCGGGCTCAACATCCAGAGCCTGGCCGCCGGCGCGCCGTGCGTCGTGGCCATGCGTCCGGAACGCATCCTGCCGGGTGCCGACGGCAACAGCAACGTATTCCAGGCCACGGCGGTCGACGAGGTCTATCTTGGCGACCATGTCCGCCTGCGCTGCCGCCTGGACGGCGGCGATACCTTTTTCGTCAAGATGCCCCTGTCTGCGGACACCAGGGCGCATGCCCCCGGAACCCGTATCCCGCTGCGGATCGATCCCGGGCACGTCCGCGTTTTCCTCCCCTGACATCCCCACCAAAACACAGGAGACACGCCATGAAGAACCCACCCCTGCTTACGGCCCTGGCGCTCGCCGTACCCCTGGCCCTGGCCCAGGCCAGCGTCCAGGCCCGCGACCTGACGGTCGTGAATTTTGGCGGCGCCAACGGCGATGCCCAGAACATCGCCTTCATCCAACCCTACGAAAAAGACACCGGCACCAAGGTCATCCCCGTCGCCTACAACGGCGAACAGGCCAAGATCAAGGCCATGGTCCAATCCAACAACGTCGTCTGGGACGTGGTCGAGGTCGAAACCGGCGATCTGGGCCGAGGTTGCGACGAAGGCCTGTATGAAAACATCGACTGGGGCACCATCGTCAACAAAGGCGATATGGTGCGCGGCGCCCTGAAATACTGCGGCGTGGGCACCTTCGTCTGGTCCACCGTCCTGGCCTACAACGCCGACACCCTGAAAACACCGCCGACCGGCTGGGCCGATTTCTGGGACGTCAAGAAATTCCCCGGCAAGCGTGGCCTGCGCAAAGGCGCGCACTACAACGTCGAATTTGCCTTGATGGCCGACGGCGTGCCGCCCCAGGACGTCTACAAAGTCCTGGCCACGCCCGAAGGCGTGGACCGCGCCTTCAAGAAACTCGACGAGCTCAAGCCCCACATCCAGTGGTGGGAAGCGGGTGCGCAGCCGCCGCAGATGCTGAGCGCCGGTGACGTCGTCATGTCCGCCGCCTACAACGGCCGCATCGACGCCGCGCAGCGCGAAGGCCGGCCCCTGAAGGTCGTCTGGAACCAGAGCGTCTACGATTTCGACTACTGGGTCATCCCCGCCGGCTCGCCGAACAAGGATCAGGCGATCGAGTTCATCCGCTATGCCAGTTCACCCAAGGCGCAAGCGGCCTACTCACAACAAATCGCCTATGGCCCGGTCAGCAAGCAGGCCATCGGCATGCTCACGCCAGACATCCTGGCCAATGTGCCGAATTCCCCGGCCAACGCCCGCAATGCCCTGTTCAATGACCTGGAGTTCTGGACCGACCACGGCGAAGAGCTCGAACAGCGCTTCACGGCCTGGGCCGCCCGCTGATCCATCCCGGGGCCGGCCAAACGCCGGTCCCTTTCATTGACCCAAGGATCTCTGCCATGGACACGACCTTCGACGACCCCGGCGCCATCCGGCGCTCGATGCGCGCCGCGCAGCGACGCCGGACCTGGCGCGCGCTGCTGCTGGTCGGGCCGCTGGCCCTGTTTCTGCTGGCGGTCTTCGTGATCCCGATCGCATCCCTGTTGACCCGGGCGGCCGACAATCCCGAGGTCATCGAGACC